>CAYWAR010000034.1:0-13464 GCA_964455765.1 uncultured Elusimicrobia bacterium | reverse complement strand
CGTGGACCTGCAGTTCACCAACTACCGCTAGTGCTCTGACCGGGTCATAATGCCCGTTTTGGCCGCGCGATTTCCGGAGCGAGCCGAAGCGATGCGAGGCGAGCAGGCCTGAAGGCCTGTAAGCCGAGCAGCGCAAAGGCGCAGCCCGAAAGCGCGCGGCCCGCCTTTAGGATGAAAGTCCCGCAAAAAGCGTCCTCTTTCCTCTGATGGCGGGAGGTCCGATATCGGGAAATCGCCGCGTTGCTCCTCCCTCGGATAGCTCAAGCTATCCTCGGTCCTCGCGCCTTGCGCTTTCCTCAATCTCGGACCTTCAAAACGGACAGTATGACCCGGTCAGAGCACTAGCCCGCCGGGCGGATCCTCTCCGCTCGGGAATTGAGGGGGATGTGAAATACCGGTGAGCGCCCTTTGAGCCCCCGATGCCATGCTTGGATTGAGGGAAAACCGGCATGGAACGCATCCAAGGGAGCATCCTGATCGTCGACGATGAAGAACCGGTCCGCAGGGTGTGCGAGAGGATGCTGCGCGAGAGCGGCCTCGAAGTCCGGACCGAGGGGAGCGCCCAGGCGGCCCTCTCGGCGTTGAACGCCCGCTCTTTCGACTGCGTCTTGACCGACCTTCAGATGCCGGGGAGCATGGACGGGGTCGGGCTGGTCTCGGAGATACATCGTCTCAGCCCTCGGACCGCGGTCGTGGTGATGACCGGGGAGCCGACCGTGGACACCGCCGTGACCGCCTTGAAGGCCGGCGCCTGCGAGTATCTCCCGAAGCCTTTCCAAACGGCCCATCTCGTCGACGTGGTGCGCCACCAGATAGAAAAGGCCCGTTTATCGCGCGAGCTCGACCGGGAACGGTTCCAGCGCTTGGAACTGGAAGCCATGTACGCCGAGCTCCAGAAGGTGGAGCGGATGAAGGACGCCTTTCTCTCCCGCCTCAACCACGAGTTCCGCACCCCGCTGGCCGCGGTCTCCATGTCCGCCGAGCTGCTCTGTTCCGGCGGGCTCTCCGCCCAGGAGTGCCGCCGGCTAGGGGAAGTGATCCGGGGGAGGATCGGCCGCCTGGCGGCTACGGTCGAGGATCTCCTCCTCTTCTCGGAGACCCGCTCGGGGAAGGTCGAGCTCAAACCCGAGGACATGGACCTGCGGGTCCTGGCCGAGGAATGCCTCCAGGAGCTCAGGCCGCTCCAGGAGGAGTCGGGCCTGCGCGCGGAGGTGGATTTCGAACCGGGCAGCTCGGCCTTCCGGGGCGATCGGGGACTGCTCAGGCGCGCCTTCCGCCACCTGCTCCTCAACGCGATCCGATTCAACCGTCCGGGCGGGACGCTCAAGGTGGAGGGGCGACGGGAGGATGGACGGGTCGTGGTGCGCTTCTCGGACTCCGGCCTCGGCTTGCCCGAGGGGGCGATCGAGAAGCTCTTCGACGGCTTCTACCAGGCGGCGTCGCATCTGACCCGCAAGGTCGGCGGCCTGGGCCTGGGCCTGGCCTTGACCCGGCGCATCGTGGAAGCGCATGGCGGCGCCGTCGGCGTGGAGAGCACGGAGGGCTCCGGGAGCGTATTCAGCGTCGCGTTCCCGGGCGGCGCCCCGGACCGGCAATGAGGAAGGGGGAGATATGACTCACGATGAGCCCGTCGCCCGAGGCGGCCAGCCGGTGGACCTCCTCGCGCAGAGATACGAGAGCGTGCTGTGCGTCTTCCTCATCGCCCTGGCTTTCCTGTGGAGGGACAACCCCGAGCTGCAGTTCCCCCGTGTGCTCTATCTCCTGGCCGCCCTGCTCGTCCTCAACCTCGCGGCCGGCTCCTCGCTGAGGCTTTGGCCCACGCGCAAGTGGCTCTCGGCCGCGATCACGCTGTCGAACTGCGCCGTCATTACCGGCATCCTCTCCGCCTCGGGCGGGCCGGAGTCGAAGTTCTGGGTGCTCTATCTCCTGCCGATATACACTTCGAGCCTGCTGCTGGGCAGCAGGGAAACGGCTTGGATCACGGGAGGAGCCGTCGCGTTCAACGCCGCGTTCAGCGCGGCCTCGACCCCCGTATGGGACCTCGCTCTGCTCTGCAGCCTGGCCTTGAAGAGCGCCATCCTGGCGTTTTCGGCGGCCGTGACCTGCCGGATCGTCGGCAAGGAAAAAGAATCCCTGCGCAGGCTGGACATCCAGCGCAGACGCCTGCGCCGCTTGGAGCGGACGGACAGGGACCGGACGCATCAGGCGGCGCGCAACGAGGGACTCGCGCAGGTGGGTTTGGAGAGCTCGGAGCTGCTCCATGACCTCAGGAATCCCCTCACCGTGATCCTCGGGACCGCCTCCCTGCTGCTCGAGTCCGAGGGGTTCCCCGAGGCCCTGCGCGAGGACCTGCTCAGCATCGAACGCTCGGCCCAGTACTGCAAGCGCTTGGCCGGAGGCGTGCTCAAAGCCGCCCGCCAAACGGGGGAGCAGGGAGTCTTCGACCTGGCCGATGTCGTGGACAACGCCCTGGTCTTGTATGAGAAAAAGCTCGCCCGCAGGATCATCCAGGTCGAATGCCGGTCCCCGCATGGGAACCTCGTGCGCGCGGACGCCGTCGAGATCCAGCGCGTCTTCATGAACCTCTTCGCCAACGCGGCCGACGCCATGCCCCGAGGGGGGGTCCTGCGCGTGGACTTGTCCCGGGAGGGCGGGTCCGTGCGCGCCGCGGTCGAGGATACCGGCCCGGGCATCGACGCCAAGACGCTGTCCACGCTCTTCCAGGCCTTCGCGACGACGAAGGGCGATAAAGGGACGGGCCTGGGTCTCTATCTCTCCCGCGAGATAGCCCGCCGCCACGGCGGCGAGCTGAGCGTCGAGAACGCGCCTGGGGGAGGCGCGCGCTTTCTGCTGAGCCTCCCAGTCCTCGCCGAAGCGCCGGCCCTGCCTGTCCGCCTCACGTGACATTCACATCCGGTTTGAGTTTCAATTGAGGACCGGGTGAAGCCGCTCGGAGCTCCAGGCCCCATACTGTGGGTGAGAGGGAATGGAGATGAACACACGAGCGGCGGTGATGGTCCTGGCGATCCTCAGCCAGAGCGCCGGGGCGAACGCGGGAAGCTCGCTTCGGCCCATGGCCAAGGACTTCTCCCGGGCCGCGCTCGGAGCCGAGATCGAGCGCGTGGCGGTGCTCTCCTTCCTGCCGGCGGACGGGTCCAACTGGACGGAGGGGACGGGACTCGCCGAGCGCCTGACGACCGAATTCGCCCGCCTGGGAAAAGTGGTGGTCGTCGAGCGCGGCATGCTGGACTCGCTCATGCGCGAGCATGCCCTGGGCGCTTCCGGGGCCCTCGATGAGAGAAGCCTCGCGCGCGTGGGGAAGCTCCTGCAGGCCCAGGCCGTGGTGACGGGGTCCTTCTCCACCTTGGGCGGCACCGTCGAGCTCGACGCGCGGCTCATCCGGCTCGAGACGGGAGCGGTCCTGGCGGCCAGGACGGACACCCTTGAAAGGCTGCGCTACGGGCGAGAGGAGGTGATCCCCGAGGGGAAGCCCATCGATCCCCGGGAAGCCGCGGCCGAGGCCCGGGCTTTCCAAGAGGACCGCCCGTATCTTTCGAGGGCGGCGCTCGCGCGGGAGGAGGTCGCGGCCCTCCCGGCTTCCCTATGGGAGGGGAGCCGCCTGCCGGGGAGCGATGTCATGGACTGGCGCGATGCCCCGGGAGGAGGGGAGTGCGCCTCGGCCGCTCGACGGGTCGACTCGATCCAGGCGGGCATCCTGGACCTCAAAGCCCGCTATTGGGCCGCTCAGCTCCTGAAGAGGGATTTTAAGATGGAGGATGTGAAAGTCAAACCCGGCAGCGTCATCACGGACAAGGCGCTCAAGATGAGGTTCCTGCGCCGCCTCCAGGAGGCCTACCGGCTCCCTGGGCCTGCGCTGACGCTCGCCGAGATCAAGCGCTTCATCGAAGCCGATTCCGCCTCCTTCTCCCTCCACCGGCGCTGCGGCCTCACCGCGGCGCGTTAGTCCTTCAGCGGACGCTCTCGCAGCCTGAATCGCCTACGAGTAGGACCTCCTCTTTTCCATCCACCAGGACGAGATGCTCGCGGGCCGTCTTGGAGAAGCGCAGCCTGTTCCAATAGCGGGTGAGCTTGTGGTAGGGGACGGCGGCATCCGTTCTGATCTCGACGACGCAACCCCGGTGCTTGCGGGCGTAGGCCAGGGCGATGTCCTTATCCGGCGTCGTGAACTTGTAGAGGTTGCGCCGGTCGGAGGTGTCGTAGCGCCAGTCCTTCGCCGCCAGGTTGCGGACCTCTCCCTTGCTGACCCCCCGATAGAGCACGGCTTTTTCCGTTCCGATGAGCCGGAGGAACAGTCCCTTGAGCAGGGGGGAAGCGATCACGCCGCGGATGCATTTATCCTCGAAGCCGTCGAAGGCCCGGATGAGGCGGTGGAGCACTCCCCGGGCGGTGATAAGCTTTTTGACCGAGTCGGGCGCGGGCGGCGGGGAGTCCGGGCTGGTCCGAGGGCGCGTGGAGACCGTCCGCGTCCTTGCAGGCTCCCTTGCGGGAGCGTCGGCTGACGTCCCGGCTAAGACTGGAGCGGAAGTATCATCGCCGCCCCAGGCGGAGCCCTGGAAGAGCCTCTCCAGGCGCTCCTCGCGCAGGGCGTCCTCCCGGGGGGAGAGCGCATCCTCAAGGGATCCAAGGCTCGCCTTCCCGGCCTTGTCTTCCGGCGGCTCGCTTCGCCCGGAATCCTCCCCGGTGGTCGTCGGTGCGGCCGCCGGCCGCGGGCACGGCGCGCCGCGCTTGGCGCGAGCTTTCTTCGTTTCCTTGACCGGAGCGTCCCAAGCGAGGACCTGGGAAGAGCAGGGGTCCTCGATGCCCGCGGCGGGCTTGCGGGGACCGGAAGCGCCGCTTTCCAGGCCGACGGCCTGTTGGAGCAGAAGCGCCCAGAGCAGGAACTGTCTCATGACCGCCATAGTTTATCCGAATGCTGGAAATTGTCAACTGGAAAGTCAACTTGTCCGGATGATTGATACCTGTTATACTAGGCGTTTAATGACCGCTTCTTATCCCGCCCCTGGAGCCCTTGCGCCCGTGCGCCGGGACATGCTTAAAGCCGCCGGCTTCTCCCTCCTGACCGCGCTTGTGCTGCTCTGGCGCATGACCTACTGCTTCGACGTGGACAACGCGGGGACCCTCATCTTCCGAGCCTACCGCATCTTCCTGGGCGACATCCCCTTCCGCGACTACTTCTGCCCCACGACCCCGTTCTCGTATCACATGCTTTCCTGGTGGTTCTCCCTGGCGGGCGAGAGCTTCCTCGCCGTGCGCCTGCACGTCACCCTGCAGGCCATGGTCCTCACGGCGTTGACCTTCCTCGCCAGCCGCCGCCTGCTCGGGCTCGGACTCATCGAGTCGTCCCTGCTGACTCTCTTCGAGATACTCTGGTCCCCCCACTTCATGCACGGGATCATCTGGTACAACAACGACGCGGCCTTCTTCGCCATGGCGGCCGGACTCTCGCTGATGTGGGCGTGGCGCGAGGAGAAGCCTTTGTGGAACCTGGCCGCCGGCGCCCTCTGCGCCCTCTCCTTCTGGTCCAAGCAGGACATCGGAGCGGGCGCCATGGCCGGAGGCCTGGCCTCGACGCTCCTGCTCTGGCGGACGGCGGGCTCGCCGCGCAAGGCCGCCCATGTCCTCGCCTTCGTGTCCGGACTCATCCTGGTCTGCGGGGCGATCTGTTTCCATTACTGGAGGCACGGAGCCTTGGACGACATGGTCTTCTGGATCACCAAGCGCGGGCTCATGATGAAATGGGAGGGGCCCCTCACTTGGACGCGCTCCCTGGAGAAGGCGTTCTCCCCCTTCACCACCTCCGTGGACCGCGCCTCCAAGTTCTTCGTGCTCCTGATGGCGCTCCCCATCCCATGCTCGTTGAGCCGCTATCTCGTCTCCCGCGACAGGATCGAACTGCTCGGGCTCGGCGCCGCGATCCTCTGGCTGAGCGCCTACTACGCCGGCCTCTTCACGCACGACGGACAGGGCTTCACCGTGGACCTGGCCGCGTTCGCCTGCGCGCTGGGCCTGGTGCGCCGCCCCTGGCCCGCGCCGTCCCCCGAGCCCTCGCGCGCGCGTCTGGACGCGTGGAACCTCCGTCTCGTCGGCCTCGTCCCGCCCCGGCTCGCCGCGGTCTCCTTCCTGGCCCTGCTCGCCGTGCTGGGCGCGCGCGGGCTCCGCTATGCCAAGAACATGGGCTGGCCGCCCTCGGAGCACACGCACGTCCTGCGGACCCCCCGGCTCGCCGGCCTGCATATCCGTCCCGAAGCGGCGGCCATCGACCTGCTCAGCGGCTTCATCGAGGAGCGCGTCCCGGCCGATGAGGGTTTTTTGATCCTGGATCTTTCCATCGTGTATTTCACGACCGGGCGCAGACCCGTCTCTCCCCTGACTTATTTCAACATAGGCGACATGCAGCTCGACGACGAGGACCGCATCCTGGCCTCGGCGGCCGACCCATCGCTGCGCTGGTTCTTCTACCCGGGAGGCAGAGAACGCTTCGACGCCGACCCCTTCGAGGGGATGGGGCGCCTGAAGACCTATCTGGGAGCCCATTTCCAGTTCGACGGGGAGGCGGGAGGCTATTCCGTGCTCCGCAGGATCTCCGCGTGAGCGGATCGCCCCCGGCCCCGGAGTTCTCCCTGGTCCTTCCCTTCTTCAACGAGGAAGCGGGCGCGGCCGGGACGGTCTCGGGCCTGAGCGCGGCTCTGCGCGGGGCCGGCTTCCCCTATGAGCTGGTGCTCGTAGACAACGGTTCCACCGACCTCACCGGAGGGGTCCTCGCGCGCTGCGCCGAGGAGGACGCCTGCTGCAGGGTCGTCCGCGTCCCGGTCAACGAAGGCTACGGCTGGGGCATCCTCAACGGCCTTTCCCGGGCGAGAGGGCGCTTCGTGGGCTACATGGCGGCGGACGGGCAGATCGCGCCCTCGGATATGCTCCGGGTGTTCGGCGAGCTGCGTTCCGGGTCCTGCCGGGTGGCCAAAGTGGAGCGCGTGCGCCGTCATGACGGTCCGTGCAGGAAAGTCGTCAGCGCGGTCTACAATTCGGCCTTCCGGCTTCTCTTCGGGACTCCGGCCAGGGACGTGAATGGAACGCCCAAGATGCTCCTGCGCGAGGATCTTGAGACGCTGGGACTGGCCTCCAAGGACTGGTTCATCGACGCCGAGCTCATGCTCAAGGCGTCGGCCCTGGGCTGGAAGGTCGCGCAGGTAGGCGTCGAATTCTTGCCGAGGAGGACGGGGTCCTCCAAGGTGCGTATGAGCGCGATATTCGAATTCATGATCAATATGGCGCGATGCCGTCTAGGGGGAGGCATGCATCCATGGAAGACGTCCCGGTAGTCATCCTTGCCGGAGGGCTCGGCATGCGCATCCGTGAGGAGACCGAGTTCCGCCCGAAACCCATGATCCCCATCGGCGGCCATCCCATCCTCTGGCACATCATGCGCATGTATTCCCACCACGGCTTCAAGCGCTTCCTCCTCTGCCTGGGCTACAAGGGCGAGGTGATCAAGGACTACTTCCTGCACTATGACGCCCTCCGCTCGGACTTCACCATCCGTTTCGGCCGCAGGAAGGACCTGCGCTTCCACGACCGTCTGCCGGAGAGCGGGTGGACCGTGACCCTGGCGGACACCGGCCGCGAGTCGATGACCGGCGCGCGCCTCCAGCGCGCCGGGCGCTACCTGCGCTCCAAGACCTTCATGCTGACCTACGGCGACGGCCTCGCGGACGTGGATCTTCGCGCGCTGCTCCGCTTCCACCGCGCGCACGGCAAGCTCGCCACGGTCACCGGCGTCTCGCCGCCCGCCCGTTTCGGCGCGCTGGTGACGCGGGGCCGCCGGGTCGCCCGCGTGCCCGCGAAACCCCCGGGGCGGGGCCGGCCGATGAACGGGGGCTTCTTCGTGCTCGAGCGCCGCGCCCTGAGCTACCTGAGCCCGGACCCCTCCTGCTCCTTCGAGCGCGAGCCTCTGGAGCGGCTGGCCGCGGACGGCCAACTGATGGTCTATGAGCATCGGGGGTTCTGGCAGTGCTTGGACACGATGCGCGACCTCGCGCGCCTGGTGGAACTCTGGGAAGGAGGCGAAGCCCCATGGAAGGTATGGAAGGATTAGGGTATTGGCGCGGCCGCAGCGTGCTCGTGACCGGGGCCACGGGGCTCCTGGGGTCCTGGCTCTGCCGGGACCTCGCCGACGCCGGCGCCGCCGCCGTGGCGTTGGTGCGCGACGGGGTCCCCGAGTCCAACTTCCACCGTCTCGGCCTGGACCGAAGGGTCACCCGGGTCTCGGGCGCCATCGAGGATTACGCCCTGCTCGAGAGGACTCTCAACGAGTATGAGACGGACACGGTGTTCCATTTGGCCGCGCAGACCATCGTGGGCGTCGGCAACCGCAACCCCCTCTCCACCTTCGAGGCCAACATCCGGGGGACTTGGTCGCTGCTCGAGGCCTGCCGCAGGAATCCGCTGGTCCGGCGCATCGTGGTCTCCACCAGCGACAAGGCCTACGGAGAGCACGCGAAGCTCCCCTACGTGGAGACCACGCCCCTGCAGGGCCGCCATCCCTACGACGTCTCCAAGAGCTGCGCGGACCTGCTCTGCCAAGCCTACGCGCATTCCTTCGGCTCCCCGGTCGTGATCATGCGCTGCGCGAACCTCTTCGGGGGCGGGGATCTGAATTTCAACCGCCTGGTGCCCGGCACGATCCGCTCCGCGCTCCAGGGCGAACGCCCGGTCATACGCAGCGACGGCCGCTTCATCCGGGACTATCTTTACGCGCCGGACGCCGCTCGGGGCTTCCTCCTGGCGGCACGGTCGCTGGAGAAGAAGAAGCTCTCCGGGCAGGCGTTCAACCTGGGGCTGGGCCTGCGCATCGAGGCCCTGGACCTCGCTCGCCGCATCCTCCGCTTGATGGGCCTCCCGGATATGAAACCCCGGGTTCTGGACCGCGCCTCCAACGAGATCCGCCGGCAATACCTCAGCCCGCTCAAGGCCCGCAAGGTCCTGGGCTGGACCCCCGAACATACCCTCGACGAGGCCCTGGGGGAGACCGTCGCCTGGTACCGGGAGAACCTCCGGCCGTGAGCGCACGGTTCCAGGGCGCGCGCGTCTTGGTCAGCGGCGCCTCCGGCTTCATCGGGAGCCATCTGGTGCGCGGCCTCTCGGCCGAGGGCGCCCAGGTGCACGCGTTCTCCCGGCAGGCCGATCCCTGGCGTCTGCGCGGTCTGGGCCCCTCCGTAGCCCTGCATCGCGTCGACCTCTGCGACGCGCAAGGCCTGAACTCCATCGTGGGAGGGCTTCGTCCGGAGTTCGCCTTCCATCTGGCGGCCTCGACCTCGGTGGAGCGGGACATGGCCCTGCTGCCGGCCATGCTGAGGACCAATGTCGAGGGCACCGCGAACCTGGCCGCGGCCTGCGGCGGGGTCCGGTCCTTCGTCTACACGGGCACCTGCGAGGAGTACGGAGACCAGGAGGCCCCTTTCCGGGAAGACTCCCGCGAGCGCCCCGTCTCCCCGTATTCCCTCTCCAAGGCCATGGCCTCCCACCTATGCCTGATGCTCCACCGCACGCGCGCCTTCCCCGCCGTGGTGGCCCGCCCTTTCCTGACCTACGGACCACGGCAGGAGGGCGGCATGTTCATCCCGGCCCTCCTGCGCGCCTGTCTCGAGGGGCGGGATTTTGAAATGACGCCGGGCGAGCAGACCCGCGAGTTCAACTTCGTGGGGGACATCGTGGAGGGCCTTCTGCTGGCCGCCCTGACCCCCGCGGCCCTGGGGGAGATCATCAATCTCGGCAGCGGCCGCGAGGTCACGGTCCGGGAGGCGGCCGGGCTCATCGTCCAGTTGACGGGATCGAGGACGGTCCTCAAGCTCGGGGCATTGCCCTACCGGCCGGGCGAGGCCCTGCGCTTCTTCTCCTCGCCGGAGAAGGCGCGCAAGATCCTGGGCTGGACCGCGCGCACGAGCCTGGAGGAAGGGCTCTCGATCACCCTGTCTTGGCTGCGCGCCGCCGCGCAGGAGAAGGCCCGTGCGCTCTGAGTCGGCCAAAGCGGCCGAACTGCGCAAGAGGATATTGGGCCTTGTGCGCGAGCACGCCAAGCTCACGCTCGGAGAGCGCCGCTTCGTTGCCGGAGAGAGCCTGGTGCATTACGCGGGGCGCGTCTACGACGAGGAGGAAGTGGCGGCTTTGACGGATTCCTCCCTGGATTTCTGGCTCACCCATGGGCCGCTCGCCGCCCGTTTCGAGAAGGGGCTTTCGAAGTTCCTCGGACTCCCCCACGCCTTGCTCGTCAACTCGGGCTCCTCGGCCAATCTCCTGGCCGTCTCCGCCCTGCGCTCCCCGCTTTTAGACGACCCTCTGCGCCCCGGAGACGAGGTCATCACTCCCGCGCTCACCTTTCCCACCACGCTGGCGCCCATCCTGCAGAACGGGCTCGTGCCGGTGTTCGTGGACGTGGACCCGGCCACCTACTGCCTGGACGCCTCCCGCCTGGAGGCCGCGCTCTCGCCGAAGACCCGCGCGCTGTTCCTTCCCCACACGCTCGGCAATCCCTGCGACATGCGGACGGTGCTTCCCCTGGTCAAGGAAAAAGGGCTCTATCTCATCGAGGACGCCTGCGACGCGCTGGGGGCCTCCTTCGACGGCCGCCGTGTCGGGACCCTGGGGGACGTGGGCACCGTGAGCTTCTACCCTGCCCATCACATGACGCTGGGCGAGGGGGGCGCCGTGTTCACCGGCAACGGGCGCATCAAGCGCGCCCTGGCCTCGCTGAGGGATTGGGGGCGCGACTGCTGGTGCGAGTCCGGGAAATCCGACACCTGCGGCCGGCGTTTCGGCTGGAAGCTGGGGCTCCTTCCCGAAGGCTACGACCACAAATACATCTACTCCCATATGGGCTACAATCTCAAGGCCCTCGACCTCCAGGCCGCCATCGGCCTCGAGCAGCTCAAGAAGCTTCCGGGCTTCATCCGGTCCCGGAACGCCAATTTCGCCAGGCTCAAGAAAGGGCTTTCCCCCTTTGAGGACGTTCTCCGCCTGCCCGAGACCTACCCCGGAGCCGAACCCTCCTGGTTCGCGCTGCCCCTCACCGTGCGCGAGGACGCTCCCTTCACCCGCCGGGACATCGTCGGCCACCTGGAGAGCCGGCGCATCGAGACCCGCATGCTCTTCGCGGGCAACATCCTCAAACAGCCGGCGTATTGCGCCGTTCCCCACCGTCTCGCCGGCGACCTCGGCAACACCGACGCGGTCATGGAGAGGTCCTTTTTCGTGGGCGTGTACCCGGGGCTGGTTCCCGAAGCGCTCGACTACATGGTGGAATGCTTCACGGAATTCATCCGGAAAGCCAAGGCAAAATCCCCTCGGCCAAATTGACTCAGTTATTGTTTGACAGGCCCTTAGAAGCGCCAGCCCAGGGAGAAGCGGTAGGCCTCGCCGAGCGCGCCGATGGGCTGGAAGGAGAAATCCGCGGTCGCTTTCCCGGTGAGCAGCCCCACCCCCGCGGTGATCCCGGAGGCGAACCCGAGGTAGGGAGCCGAAAGCGTCTTGTAGCCCGTCCTCAGGGACATCGAGCTGGTCTCACCGACCCGGAAGGAGTACTCGAGGCCCAGCTTGCCGAAGGGGGCGCCGTAATAGGGCAAGGCCGCTTCCAGGACGGCGAGCAGGCGGCGCTTATCCCCTTGGATGTCGTAGGAGGCTCCGATGTCCGCCTCCACGGGGAGGCTCTCGCGGGCGTTGATGAAGCGCGGGCGCGTTCCGAAGTTCCGCAGGACGAAGCTCAGGGCGAAATCATCGACATCTTGGTGGCGGAAGCGCACTCCGGCGTCTGCGGCGAAAGCCGCGGCTTTGCGGTCATGGAGCGTCTCTTGGAGCACCTTGAGCGAGAGCCCGGCGTCGAGATTCCCGTCCCAAATATCCCCGCCGCGGTCCAAGGGCCGGTAGTCGCCCGCGATGTTCCAATTGTCCTGGAAATAGGCGCGGTCCCCCTCCCGGTAGTTCTCTCCCACGGTGAAGGAGCGGGCGTAGGCCAGGGAGAAGGCCTCGCTATGGGGCTTGAAGGCGCCTATCACCTGGTTCGTGTTCGTGACCAGATCGAGGGAGTCCTGGTAGTAGAAGGTGAACGCGGAGCCCAAAGTCCCGCCGAGCAGGGGAACGGGGTGCGCGTAGGCGATGTGGTCATGATGGACGAAGCTCAGCAGCTCGATGTGGGAATAAGACGCCTCGGGACGCTCCACCCCCGCGAGCCCGGCCGGGTTCCAGTACACGGCCTCCGCCCCGGAGGCGACCGGACCGTAGGCCTCGCCCATCGCCGCGGCGCGCGCTCCGGGCGCGATGCGCAGGAATTCCGCCGTAGACCCCCCGCCGTTGCTGGTCAATCCCCACGCCCCTCCCGCCGTTCCTATGAGAAAAGCCAGCGAAGAGGATATCCACAGCGACGAAAGTCGCTGTGCGTTGAGAAAGGAGGCGCCCTCGGGCGCGACCTTGAAAACGCGCAGCCCACTTCGTGCGCTGCGTAGGCTCGGGTTCATCGGATGAGCACCACCCGCCGCACGGCCTTGGCTCCGCCGCCCGAGATGACCGCGAGATAGGTCCCCGATGCCACCCGGCCGCCATGGCTGTTGCGCCCATCCCAGAGGACGATCCCCGTGAGATTCGCGGAGCCTTCCCAGATCCGCTCGCCCTGCAGGGTGAAGAGGCGCACTCCGCCGTCCGCTGGAAGGCCGCTGAAAGTCAGATAAGGCGCGTCGAAGCTCGCGTCGCCGGAGCCCGGCTCCCAAGGCACGGGGTAGGCCTGCACGGAGGAGAGGTCCGATCCGGGCGCGACCAGGAAAGGGGCGAATAGCGAGAAGTGCAGGGTCTGCGCTCGCAGGGTCCGGGCGCCGGTGTCCACGGTGGTGGGAAGCAGGCTCCATTTGTCCTCGGCGGGAACATAGCGGGCGATGGAGAGGCGCCTGGGGTCGGCTCCGGCCGGGAGCCAGGCCGTCTCATAGGTCATGGCGATCGCGACCGGGCCCGCGGGCTGGGACCCGCCCGCCGAGATATCCACGCCCACGCCCGGGCCGAGCGCGGTCAAGGAGGCCTGACTGGACCGGGCGGAGGGGACGGAGGCGGGGCTGGCGTTGACCGAGAGCACGGCTCCATCGGGGAGCGCGCCCACGGGCACCTCCACCTGGACGCGGCTGAGCTGGGGGAAGAGCGGGATGAGGATGATGCTCAACGCGGAGGTGTTGGTTATGGGAGCGCTCGAGGCCGCGCCGTCGAGCGTCCGCGTGGAGCCCAGCGAGACATAGTTCGCCCCGCCGCTCCAGTTGAGGGCGCCGACCCGGAGGTGATAGGTGGTGCCGTAGTCCAGGTTGCCGATGGCGAGCTGGGAAACGGCGGAGCTTAGAGCCACCTCATGGAGTATCCTCCCGGTGAAGTCGGCGGCGGTGGAGGCTTCGGCCTGGTACCCCTCGCAGGTCGCCGTCG
>CAYWAR010000033.1:0-13587 GCA_964455765.1 uncultured Elusimicrobia bacterium | reverse complement strand
ATCGCGGTCATAAACGGCGGACTGCTCCAGCAGGTCGGCGCCCCGGCCGAGGTCTTCTCCCGCCCGGCCAACCGCTTCGTGGCCGGCTTCATCGGCAGCCCGGCCATGAATTTCATCGACGGGAACATCGCCGCGGGCGCGTTCCGATGCGCCGCGTTCGAGGTCCCGCTCGGCGCCGCGGGCGGAGGAAGAAGCTTTTCCGGAGCCCTGGGCATCCGCCCCGACGACGTCGAGGTGCGCGCGGGGGAGCCGGCCCGGCCCGGCGAGGTCCGCGGGAGCGTGGAAGTCTCCGAGCTCCTCGGCCGGCATAGGAATCTGCACGTGCGGCTCGGCCCCTCGGCCGAAGGCGGCATCCGATTATTGGCGGTCGTCGGCGCGGAATTCTCCGCCAAGCCCGGGGACGCGGTCAGCCTCCGCTTCCCGCCCGAGCGCCTGCACCTCTTCGACGCCGGGGGAGTTTTAGCAGGGTAGGCGAGTCAAACCTGGCCCTTCCTCATTCGGAAGGACCACGGCGCGAGCGGAACGGATTCTGACCAGAGTCCCCTTCGCTCCTTGCGGGCTTCTTCTTCGAGGCCTTCGAGTTCTCTGTCGTTCGGCGCGTATCGGCGATACCACCAGGCGAGTCCTGCCTTCACTAGTTCCTTGTTGAGGCTTCTCCCATCCGGCAGGAGGACTTCCGCGACGGACCTTTCATATCGATCGATCTCCACCACGGCGACCCGGACCACCTTTCCAAAAGCCAGTTCGGCGGTAAAGTTCTTCGCCTTCTCGCCGAAGGCCTGCTTCTTCTCGGGAGTATCCACTCCATGGAGTCTGATCCTGACGGATTTGGATCCCCGCAGCACATCGATGGTGTCGCCATCCTTGATTGAAACGACTTTCCCGATGAACTCTTCAATCCGGACGGGCTTCTCCCGAACGGAAGCCTTGGCATGGCAATGACGTTCTCCGGTGCCTTTGTCCATGTGGCAACCGGAGGAGTCCGTCCCACCCGGATGAGCGCCGGCGAGGGAAGCGATGAGCGCAAGGAAGAAAAGGTAACTCGGGACCATCAGGAGAATAGGATACCCGAGGATCAGCTTTCCCGCCAGGTATTCGGCTTAGTGGAACGGCCGTCCGGTTATCCGTCGACAGAATGCACGATTTCTGAAAATTACACACCTATATTACTGAAAATGTGTGGAAAGCGAGAATGGCGACCTCCAGGGAAAAAACTAACTAAATTTCCAGGAGAATCCGTCCGTTACCTTCAGCGCTGAAGGTAACGATAGAAAAATCTTAAGTGCATATGCACAATTCAAGAAGAAGGTCGCCATCCTTACTCTTAGACGGCTGACCAGCCCTGGCTAAGGTTCCGACCGCGGACCTCGTACCCATGCCGCGTTGGCGGCAAGGGGAGGAGTCAGTAGAGCAGGAAGGGGGCGCGGCGGGAGCGGAAGGCCGAGGCCTCCGCGTCGAAGAGCATGATGACGTCCTTGGCGCGGGCCCCGGCCTCGTAGAGCTGGCGGAAGCGCCCCGTGCCCACCATCCGGGCCATCTCGTCGAAGCGGACGCCGAACTCCATGGGGTGCAGGTCGCGCAGGGCGCAGATCAGGACGGCGAAGAGGTGCAGGGGGCGGGCTTTCTCCCGGTCCGTGATGCGGATGCGCACTCCGCGCGAACGCTCGCCTTGGAACACGCTCTTGTCCGGGGTGAAGGAGGCCTCCTCGAACTCGAAGCCCGGCAGGTCCGCGGCTTTCAGGCGCTTGAGCACGCTCTTGGCCTTCATCCACGGCGCTCCCACCCAGCGGAAGGGGATGGGCGTCCCGCGGCCCACCGAGACGTTCGTCGCCTCGAAACAGCCGATGCCCGGATAGAGCGCGGCGGCGTCGAGGTCCGGCATGTTGGGGGAGGGTTTGGTCCAGGGCAGGCCGGTCTGATCGAACCACATCTCCCTGCGCCAGCCGCGCAGAGGCACCACGAGGAGCCGCGCGCCGAGCTTGGCCGTGATGTTGTGCAGGCGCGCCAACTCGCCGACCGTCATGCCGTGGCGAACGGAGACCGGAAAATACGCGGTGAAATGCCGGATCCCGTCCTCGAGGATGGGGCCCGAGACCGTCTCCCCGTTGATGGGGTTGGGGCGGTCGAGCACCACGAAATCCAGGTTCCTGCGGGCCGCGGCCTCCATGGCCAGGGCCATGGTCGTGGGATAGGTGTAGAAGCGGGCTCCGATGTCCTGGACGTCGAAGACCAGGGCGTCCAACCCGGAGAGCATTTCGTTGGTCGGGGTCTGGGTGCTCCCGTAGAGGCTGAAGATCGGGATCGTCCTGCCGTCGGGCAGCCTCAGGGTGTCGGTAGAGACCGCGGCGTCCTCGACGAGGCCCTTGAAGCCGTGCTCCGGGGAGAAGAGCGCCTTGAGCTGGACCCCCTCGGCTTGCGCGAGCACCAGGGCGGTCGGGCGCAGGGAGCGGTCGAGCCCCGTGTGGTTGGTGATCAGGCCCACGCGCTTGCCCTTGAGCTCCTGGAAGCCGCCGGCCTCGAGCACGTCGATGCCGGCGAGCACCTCCTCGCAGCGAGCCAATGGCGTCAGCAGCGTCAGGCCGATGGCGAGTCCCAGGGTCCATGCCGCCGGAGTCCCCGCCCCTTTGGAACTCGGAGTTCCCCCCAAGACGCAGGGGCCCCCCTCCACGGGGCTCCGGCGGCACAGCCCAGATCCTCGCTCCGCAGCTTTGCTGACGCTCATCGTTGTCGCGGCGGAAGCTTCTTGATCAGGAGGTAGAGCTCCCCGGCGTCCCATACCCGCGTGGCCAGCGACTTGGCCTGGGCTCCATGGCCGACATAGAGGTCCACGCGGCCCGGCCCTTGGATGGCTCCTCCGGTGTCCTGGCAGAAGACCAAGCGCGAGGTCCGAGCCTTGCCGAGCAGGGCGCCCGAAGCGTCGGTCTGGACCAGGGGGAGGCGGATGAAGGCGGCCGCGCCCAGGGGGGAGAACGCGGGGTCGACGGCGATGGAGCGGCCGGCGACGAGCGGCCGGCCGGTCTTGCCGAAGGGCTCGCCTCCGGGCGGGACCTCGACGAGCTCGAAGAAGGTGTAGCGGGGGTTCTGGCTCAGGAGCCAGGATTCCCCCTCGGGGTGCTCATGGAGGTAGCCGACGAGCCGTTCCCGGTCGAGGTCCTCGCGCTTGACCGCTCCCGATCCGGCCAGGGCCAGGCCGACGCTCCGGTAGGGCAGGGCGTTGGTGGCCGCGAAGCGGGCCAGTCGCAAGGTTCCGTCGGGGAACTCCAGCAGGCCCGAGCCCTGGATGTGAAGGTCGAGGCGGTCGAACTGGTCGGCGAGCCAGGCGATCTCCAGGCCGCGCCCCTCGAGGGCTTTGCGAACGTCGATGTCTCCCCGGTCGAAATAGGGAACGAAGCGGCCGACCGAGGGATAACCCGAGGAAGTGTGACCGAGCCCTTCGGCGAGGGAATGCCGCTTCGGATCGCCGTCAGGGAGCGGCCTGCCTCCGAGGTCTTGGAGGCGGCCGACGATGCTCTCTCCCTTCCACTTCTCCTTGAACGCGCCGAGGTCGGCCTCGATGAGGTCCGGCGGCTTGCGGTAAATAGGATATGGGAAGGCGCCCGACTTCCCCGGGCTCGCCTTGAGCACGGGCTGATAATACGCGGAGAAGAAAGCCCCGGGGCCGCCGGTGGAACCCCGGATCCGGAAAAGATCGAACTCCTCCTTGAGGCGCGCCGCCAACTCCTCGGGAGTCTTGGCCTCCCGCCGTATCCGCGCGAGGGCGCGCGCGCCCTCGAGGAGGAGTTGAGGACCCACCGAGCGGTCCGCGACCGCCAGGCTCTTTTGAGGCAGGCCGTTTAGGTACGCGGCCGTGGTCTGCGCCGCCTCGGCCAGGGAATCGGGGTCGAGGTCGTCTTGGATGTCCGGCCACTCGGAGGGGGGGACCAGCACCGCCGGAGTCGATGGGACCGCCGCGGGGGGAAGCGTCGTAGGCGCGGGGACAGGAGGCGGTAGGCAGCCGGCGGCGAGCAGCGCCCATGCCGAGAGACAGCAAGCGGTCCGTGTCCGTTCCATCGCCGGCTTCATTATACATCATCGGGGCGGGGATTGATTTTTCCGACGGGACCTGCTAAACTAACGCGATATTTTGACAATGAAGGACCGCAATATGGCACTGGATGGACGCGGAGGATCGAGGTGACATGTATTTAAAGACCATCGAAATCGTGGGATTCAAGTCCTTCGCGGACAAGACCCGCATCGAATTGAAGCCGGGCATCACCGGCGTCATCGGCCCCAACGGCTGCGGAAAGAGCAACATCATGGAAGCGGTCCGCTGGTGCATCGGCGAGATGTCCTGGAAGTCCCTGCGCTCGGACTCCATGGTCAACGTCATCTTCGCGGGCACCTCCCGGCGCAACCCCCTCTCCCTGGCCGAGGTCACCCTCACTTTCGACAACGCGAAGAGCATGCTCCCGGTCCAGTACTCCGAGGTGTCGGTCACGCGCCGCATCTTCCGCTCGGGCGAATCCGAATATTGGATGAACAGGACGCAGTGCCGCCTCCGGGACATCCGCGAGCTCTTCCTGGACACGGGCATCGGCTCCGACGGCTACGCCATCATCGACCAGGGCGGGGTGGATTTCGTCATGCGCGCCAAGCCCGAGGACAGGCGCTCCCTCTTCGAGGAGGCCGCGGGCGTGTCCAAGTACAAGGCCAAGCGCGAGGAGGCCCTGCGCAAGCTCGACCGGGTGCAGGCCGACCTCATGCGCCTGCTCGACTCCACCGGGCTCATCGACCAGCAGATCAAGAAGCTGGAGGCGGACGCGCGCAAGGCCCAGCTCTGCCAGAAGTATAAGACCGAGCTCTCCGGCCTGGAGACGCGCCAGATCGTGGAGGAGGCCGCGTGGCTCGCTGACGAGAAGGCGCGCAAGCACGAGGAAGCCGCCCCGTTGCTCGCCCGGGCCGCCGAATTGAAGATCGCCGTCGAAGCCGAAGAAGGCCGTCTCGCGGCGCTGAATCTCGAGAAGACGCACCAGGAAGGGTCGGTCATCGAGCTCAACGGGCGGATCTCCGCGGCGCGGGCCGACATCCAGACCCTGGGATCGCGCCGGGAATACACGGAGCAGGCGCGCGGCGACGCCTCCAAGGAACTGGCGGCGTCGATGCCTCTGCTGGAGGCGGAGAAGAAGAAGATCGCCCAGATGGAGCCCGCCCTGGCGAAGGCCCGGCGGGACGCGGAAGAGGCGGCCCAGGCGCTCCAAGGACTGCGGGCCCGGCGGGACGCCTTCCAGTCGGAGTTCGACAAGCTCCAGGCTTCCCTCGAGCTGGCGCTCAAGCAATCGGAATCCCTCCGGTCGCAAGCCCTCGCCGCGGCGGGGCGACAGCAGGAGGCCTCCCGCCGCGAGTCCGCCGCGGAGAGCGACCTCGGGCGCCTGGAGTACCAGGTGCGCGGCACTCTCAAGACCCTGGAGAAGAGGGAGTCGGATGCCGCGGCGTCTCTTGAGGAGTCCTCAAGACGGCTCGGCGCCATCGAAGAGCAAAGACTGAGGATAGGGCAGTCCCGCGGAGCCCTCGCCGCGCTCAAGGAGAAGCGCGAGGCTCTGCGCCTTTCCACGGCCGGGGAGTCCGCCGAGGAGAAGGTCCTTCAAGAGGAGGCGGTCCGCCTCAAGGCACAGATCGACGCCTTGGAACGCGAGGGCGGCAACGATCCCTATTGGACCGGGGCGCAGGCCGCCTGCTCTTCGGGCATCCCAGGAGTGCTCGGGACCGTGCAATCCCTCCTCCGCGTGCCGGAGCCGGCGCGGACCCTCGTCGAGGACGCGCTGGGCGACCGCCTCCACGCGGTGCTCTGCGAGACGCTCTCCGCGGCGGAATCCGCGATCCGTTTCCTGCGCGACAGCGGCAAGGGCCGAGCGCGCTTCCTGGTTCTCAGCTCGCTGCCGGAGCGCGAGGGCTCTTCCTCGGGTCTGCCGCCCCAGGCCAAGCCCCTGCTCGAGAGCCTGAGCTTCGAGCCCGCGCACGCCCGGGCGGTGCGCCATCTGCTGGCCGAAGCCTACTCCTCGGAAGGCGCTTTATACGGAGACCACTGGGTGTGCGGGGGCTCCCCCGACCATGCGGGGGCGAAGCCCAAGCTCTCGGACCTGGATGTCCTGCGCCTCGGGCTCTCCGCCGCCGAGGCCGGAAGGACTTCCTTGGCAGGGGTCCTCGCGGCCGCGGAGGCGGAACTCGCCCGGCTGGGACAGGCCGTGGAGGCCGGCGGGATGGGACTGGCTCAAGAGGAGGCTCGGCTCGAGGGGCTCGAAAAGCGGCGCGCGGAGAGCGAGGGGCTGGCCCAAAGCCTGGCGGAGGAGGCCTCCCTCCTCTGCGGCCAAGCCGCCCGGGAGTTGGCCGGCATCGCGGACGCCAAGGAGCGCATCCTGGGGCTCAGGGTCGAGCTCGCCGGGTGCCGCGAGGAGTCCCGCCACCTGGAGGAGGCCCAGGCCGCGGCCGCGGCCGCCGTGTCCGGATTGAAGGAGCAGGCGGCCGGCCGCCGCGCCACCGCCGAGAATTTCGCCGACTCGCTGGCCATGATGGAGAACCAGGAGCGCGTCCTGCGCGAGAGCGTGGAGACTCAGGAGGCCAATCGCGGCTCGTTCGAGGAGTCGGCCCGCCGCCGCGCGCAGAGGCATCTGGAGTGGTCCGGCCGCATCGATGAATGCACGGCCGTCATCGCGGAGTGCAAGGCCGGCCTCGACGCCGCCCACCGCAAGCTCGCCGACCTCGAGAACGAGGCTCTGGGCGAGGAGACCCGCCTTAAGGCCATGCGCATGGGCGCGGACCGCATGGACGCATCCCTGCGCGAAATGAGGGCCGAGGCCGGACGCGTCGGCGCCCGGGCGCAGTCCGTGGAACTGGAGATATCCGGCTTGCTCGCGCGGCTCGATTCCCTCCGGGAACGGCTCCGCGGCGAATGGCAGCTCTCCTTGGAAGAGGCGCGGGAGCGGATTCAGGCGGCGGCTCCGGCGGCCGCGGCGGAGGGCGACCCCGGAACCTCCGCCGGGAGCACCAAGGAGCGGGTCCAGTGGCTCAGGCGCCGCATCGAGGACCTCGGGAACGTCAACATGGGGGCTCCGGAGGAGTACGAGGAGCTCAAGGGCAAGAGGGATTATCTCCAGGGCCAGATGGACGACCTCCACAAGGCCCAGGAGGACCTGCGCTCCGCGATCGCGAAGATCAACGCGACCACGCGCGAGCATTTCCGCCAGACCTTCACCGAGGTCCGCGAACACTTCCGCCGCATCTATGGCGTGCTCTTCGAGGGCGGGGAGGCGGACCTCATCCTCACCGACCAGGAGAACATGCTGGAGACCGGCGTGGACATCGTGGCCCAGCCCCCGGGCAAGCGCTTGCAGAGCATCTCGCTGCTCTCCGGCGGAGAGAAGGCCTTGACGGCCATTTCCCTGCTCTTCGCCTTCTTCATGGTCCGCCCCTCCCCCATGTGCATGCTCGATGAGGCCGACGCGGCCCTCGACGAGGCCAACGTGGACCGCTTCGCGGCCCTGCTCAAGGAGTTCACCGGGAAGTCCCAGTTCCTCATCGTCAGCCACAACAAGAAGACCATGGAGGCGTGCGACGCCATCTACGGGGTGACCATGGAGGAGTCGGGGGTCAGCCAGCTCCTGTCCGTGGATTTCCGCAAGAAGGCCCCGGAGGCCGCGGACGCGGCCTCCCCGGGCGACGCATCCTCCATCGAGAGGACCACGGCCTCTTAAACGCCTCGAGGATTTCCGAAGGAAATCCCCGGGGAATTTGGGTACAATACGCCCACGATGAAATGGGGCGTGTTCTCGGACGTGCATTCCAACCAGGAAGCCCTCAAGTCCGTGCTCGACCATTTCAAGGAGAAGTGCGTCGACGGCTATATTTGCTGCGGGGACATCGTCGGTTACGGCGCGGAGCCCAACGAGGTCATCGAGATGATCTCCACCCTGCCCAACCTCTTCTGCGTGCGCGGCAACCACGACCTGGCCGTGCTCGGGCGCATGGACCTGGCCTGGTTCAACGACATGGCCAGCGCGGCCGTGCGCTTCACGCAGAGGACGCTGACTCCGCGCAACCTACGCTGGCTCCAGGACCTGCCTCCCCGCGCCGAGACCCCGGCGTTTACCGTGGTGCACGGCTCCCCCCGCAACCCGGCCGAGGAATACCTGGTCACGGTCCAGCAGTTCCACGACAACTACCAATACTACAAGGTCTCCCCGTGCTTCATCGGGCACAGCCACCTGCCGCTCTGCTTCCTGATGAAGGAACCGGTCAGCTACGTGGAGTTCGGGCCGCTCAAGGAGGGGAAGCTCCTGCGCTGTCCCGCCGGGGTGCGCAGCGTGGTCAACCCGGGCTCCGTGGGCCAGCCGCGCGACCACGACCACCGCGCCTCCTGCGGGATCTACGACGACGAGGCCCGCACCTTCGAGCTCTTCCGCCTCGAATACGACGTGCTCTCGGCCCAGCGCAAGATCATCGACGCCGGGCTCCCCGAGTTCCTGGCCCACCGCCTCCACTACGGCCAATAGAGGACCTGACTCGCGGCAAATCCCTTTGGAATTTTCCGCGAGTCAGGGATAAGGGGGGGAACGGAACGAAGCGGAACCGCTCCGCTTTTACATAACCTTGAAAATCCTGTAACACTCAGGCCCTTGAAATGGGGTCGCGCGCGAGTTATAAACAGATAAGCCATGGCCAAGCTCAGCGTGCTCCTCCCGGTCCGCAGCCGGCGGGGGCAGATACTCATCCCTTCCTTCTTCGTCATCCCCTCGCTTTTCCTTTTCGTTTTCCTCGTTTTCGAGACCGCCAAGCTCTCTCGCGAGAAGATCCGCCACCAGTTCGCCGTGGACTCCGCCGCCTTCATCGAGATGACCAACTATTCGGACTTCCTCAACCGCTCCGCCTACGTCAACGGGGCCTTCCCGGAGCGCATCTTCGCGGAGAGCTTCTACGGTACCTGCATACCGAGCAAGCACTCCTCCTCGGGAGGCTTCTCCTCGGATCCGGACATACAATTCGCCAAGCAGGGCTGCGGCGACGAGGGGAACCTCTTCCGGATCCTCTTGAAGAACAACGCTTTCCCGGCTCGGGATACGGTCGAGAGCCGCACCCCTCCCGACATCACGGGACAGTCCATCTGGCCGATCAACTTCCACCATCCGGAACCCAATCCCGTTCCACCCGAGAAAACCCATTGCGAGGTGAACGGTAAAGGCAGCGACAACTGCGCGTACATACTGACCAGCAAGGACGCCCTGGATTGGTGGATACAGTGGGAGGACGCCCAGGACATATACCGGCTGTACTTCCAGATCTACCAGCTTCTGGGCTCGGTGTACGAGGCCCAGCTCGCGGTATTCAAACGCCTGACCAAGGAGAGCACCCCCAAGCCGCACACCTTTTACCGGAAATCCTACTGGCTGAACACCGGTGAGACCAGCGGGGAACACGATGGCTTCGCCGATACCGCGGTGCAGCAATCCTTCACGGGCCTCGACAACGAGTTCACGCCCAAGGCGCATTGCGTCGAGCACATCCTGTTCTTCGGGAACCAATATACCCCCACGGCTTACCAGCCGTACAAGATCTATTCCCCGGAAGAGCCGGCCAGGGTGAAGCCGCTGAGCAAATGCGAGGGCGACGAGGGGCTCTTCCAGGTGGCCTATCACAAGGAAAAGCTCGCCGGGATATTCAATAAGCCGGATCCTGCGAGCGGGCGGCTGGTGGAAACGGCCCGAGGCAGACCCATCGCGCATGTGTGGATAGCGCCGGACAACTACTGGAACGTCGATTTCAACAATGACGGCTCGATAAAGGCTCGCTGCAACAACGGCGACAAAGGCCCATGCGTTCATGCGACCATCAGCCTCACGGCGGCGGGCCCTCCCGGGGAATCGGGCGGCCGGCTTTGGCCGGACCCTACTCCCAAGTTCCAGACGAGGTTATTCCCATGACCATGAACCGATTCTTGGGATTTCGCGCATTTTCCCGGAAAATGCGCGAAATCCCGCCGAGGGGGGACGGAGGACGGCGAGGCCAGGCCACCACGGAATTCGTTCTCCTATTGCCCCTCTTCGTCATCTTCTTGGTGGCTTTCGCCAAGGTCTTCGCCATCCTCGTGCTGGTGCAGAAGATGGAGATCGCGTCCTATTACGCCGCCAGGAGATGGCAATTGGAATCCCACAGGAACGTGGACTTTCACGGCAAGGATGGAGGCGGCGGGGGGACCTGCGGGGGCGAACTATGCTCCGACATCGAAAAAAACGTGCGGGACTACCTCTACGGCGACGACGCCAGGCGGGAATACCTCGGGATCAAACCCGGCGGCGTCACCATCGGGGTGGAGCGCACCCAGGTGTGGAACATCGTTACCCTGAAAGTCCAGATGCAGCCCATCAACATGATGTTGATCAAGTATCCTCTCAAGGACTTCCAGGTGACGAAGTACGTCCCCAACCGGGATAGGCCGATCCGATTCGTGTTGCCGGGCCTCAATTAACCCGGGTTCCGCCGACGCGGGCCGCAATGGCGCATCCCCGCGCATAAATAGTATAGTGACGCCCTCTTCGCAACGACCATGCTTTGGGCAAAAATCCGCTTGTTCATACAGTCCTGGGGCCTCGCGGCCGCGATCGTCGCCGGGGTCCTCATCTCCATCATCATCCCCCTCTGGTACATGGCGGGGCTCGAAGAGAGCGTGCGCCGCTACATCATCGGCATCAACGTGGCCTCCCTGCCCTTCGGAGTTCTGCAGACCCTGATCTTCGTCGCCTTCCTTTACGTGCTCCAGTACGGCGGCGGGTTCGCGACTTTCCGCAAGGCCAAGATGGACGCTTCGGCCGTAAACGTCCGGTTCTCCAACGTCATCGGCCTCAACGAGGCCAAGCGCGAGGCCTGGGAGATGGTCCAGCTCATCAAGGACCGCTCGGTGCTCAAGAAGATCGGCGGCAAGATCCTGCGCGGCATGCTCATGATCGGCCCGCCGGGCTGCGGGAAGACCATGCTCGCCAAGGCCATCGCGACGGAGGCGGGGGTGCCCTTCCTCTCCACCTCCGGCAGCGAGTTCGTCGAGATATTCGTCGGCGTGGGCGCCGCCCGGGTGCGCAAGCTCTTCAAGCGCGCCCGCCTCTACGCCAAGGCCTACGGGGCCTGCATCATCTTCATCGACGAGATCGAAGTGCTCGGGCGCACGCGCGTCTTCATGGACGCCTTCGGCGGCTCCTCCGAGGGGAACAGCACCCTCAACCAGCTCCTCGTCGAGATGGACGGGCTCAACGACAGCGACGCCCACGTCGTCGTGATCGGCGCGATGAACGTCGCCGAGCAAGTGCTCGACCCGGCGCTCCTGCGCCCCGGCCGCTTCGACAGGACCATCTCGGTCGGCCGGCCGAACCTCTGGGAGCGCAAGGCGATCTTCGAGCATTACGCCAAGAGCATCAAGGTCGACGCGAGCGTCGACTTCGGGAGGCTGGCGCGCAAGTCCATCTGGAAGACCCCGGCCGACATCGAGAACATCCTCAAGGAGGCGGCCATCATCTCCGTGCGCCAGAAGCGCGAGATCATCTCCTACAAGGACATCTCGGCGGCGATCGAGCGCATCGAGCTGGGCATCGCCCACCGCGTCAACATGACGCCGCGCGAGCGCGAGATGACCGCCTACCACGAGGCGGGGCACTTGCTCGTGGTCTACCTGACGCACCCGGTCAACGACGTCTTCAAGGCCTCCATCATCCAGCGCGGCGCCACCCTCGGCGTCGTCCACTCGATCCCGCGCGAGGAACTCTACAGCTCGGACTCCAACACGCTGAAGGCCCACATCAAGGTTTCCCTGGGCGGCTACATGGCCGAGAAGCTCAAGTTCGGCGTGACCACCGACGGCGTCTCCTCCGACTTCACCCACGCCACCGCGGTCGCCCACAGCATGGTCTGGCACTACGGAATGGGCGATGAAGGCTTCATCGGGAACTTCGACGTGATCCCCGACGCGAAAATATCCGACACCCTCAAGGAGAAGCTCAACGCCGCCACGCAGAGGCTCCTGCGCGAGGCCCTGCAGGAGACGGAGAGCGTGCTCAAAACCGAGTCGCGCATACTCGATCGTTTCGCCTCGGAGCTGCTCAAGCGCGATGAGCTCGACTACGACGAGATCGTCGAGATCTTCCAAGAGTACGGCAAGCCGCCCAAGCCGATCCCGGAGCCTCCCCTGGAACCCTCCGGTCCCATGCCCTGGGAAAAGCCCTGACTCCGCTCACCTCCCCCTCCCCCTGATTGATGGAACCTGGGTCCCGGGTCCCGGGTCTTTATAGGGCCTACGGCCTACAAGACCCTTGACAAGGCAAGTGCACGAGTTTACACTAGCTATAGGGAGAAGCGGTAATTATAAGGAAAGACCATGCCAACCTTGAATCGTCAAGGCGGCGGATCGGGCCCCCTGGGAGGATACGGGTGGGTGCTCGTCGTTTTCATCCTGGGAGTGGCCTTCTGGCTCTCCTCCCCGCTCATGCGCCAGACCGGGTCCGACTCGGTCCCCGTCCCGAAGGCCGAGGAAACGGCCGGGGAGCAGAGCCTGCGTTCGCTCGACGAATCCGGGCCCGGGCCGGGATCTCCGGGAGAATCCCTCCGGATGGAGATGCCGGCGTCGGGGGGGTATCGGCGCAAGGACGCCGAGGAGCCGGGGTCTTCTCTCTATCAGAGCCCGAGCCCCGTCCAGGCGGATGGGGCGCCGGTGGGCGAAGGGACCTCGGCCTCCGCGCAGGGAGCCGGCGAGGGGATGGACTCCCTCGCCGCCAAGCTCAAGAGGGTCAGCGAATCCTCCTCCGCCTCGTCGCGAGACGGCTGGGGGGGGCAGGCCCCGCGCAGCGGATTCTCCGCTCCGAAAGCCAGTTTCGGGGGCTTCTCCGGATCCTCGGGAGGCGGGGGCTCGGCGGCGTCTTTGGCGGTCACCGACAAACCTTTCGGCTTGGGAGGCGCCCCGAAGCTCGATGAGTCGGGGATGGGGGCGTTCGGCGGCCTCTCGGGAAAGACGCCGGCGTTCAAGAAAGCGCCCCTTGTCGCCGGTCTCGGCAAGAGCCTCGAGTCCTTGAAGTCCACCGAGAGGGCCTCGGTCCAGGCCTTGCGCGGGAACGCGGAACGCTCCGCGGGACTCGGTTCCCGCTCCTTTGACGCGGCTCTGGCCTCGGGCAGGAGCATCGGGGCGGAGGGCGGAGCGTCGCATGGAGGGGTCGGCCTCGGAGAGGGAGGAGTCCCCGCCAATCTCAAGGCCAATCCCCAGGGATTGGACAAGAAGGAGATAAAGCCGCCCGAGGTGAAGCCTCAGCCGGCGAATCTTGGCCAGGACAAGAACAACATGATGATGATGATGATGATGATGATGGTGATGGGCGGCCTGATGGGTCCCATGGGCGCCATGATGGGTCCCATGATGATGATGGGGATGAGCGGGGCCGCCTGATGGAGCGGGGGAGGGGTCTATGAATTTAGAAACCGGGAAGACGAACGCCAAGCCTGAAGTCCTGCGCCGGGATGAGCGCGAAAAGAAGGGAGCCGGCTTCCTGCCCTTCTTGTTCTCCAAGCTCGGCTTGAGCGGCG
>CAYWAR010000032.1:0-13798 GCA_964455765.1 uncultured Elusimicrobia bacterium | reverse complement strand
GTCTGACGGCGCATCGAGACGAAGCAGGGAAGACGGTCTATTACGCCACCTATACCGCCTACGACGGGCGCAACGTGCTCCCTCAGCTTTTTGAAACGGAGGATTTCCGGCACTTCAAGTTCGCCACGCTCAACGGCCCCGGAGTGCGGAACAAAGGGATGGCCCTCTTCCCGCGCAAGATCAACGGCCTTTTCGCCATGCTCTCCCGCCAGGACGGCGAGAACATCTTCCTGATGTACTCCGACAACGTCCATTTTTGGAACGAGTCCCGGCTCATCCTCTCGCCCGCTCGCCCCTGGGAGTTCTTGAAGATGGGAAACTGCGGGTCTCCCCTCGAGACGGAAGCGGGCTGGTTGGTGCTGAGCCACGGCGTGGGTCCCATGCGGAAGTACTGTCTCGGCGCCTTCTTGCTGGACCGGGATGATCCTTCCAAGGTGATCGGCCGGCTGCGGCGGCCCTTGCTGTCTCCCGAAGGGACCGAACGGGAGGGGTACGTTCCCAATGTCCTCTATACCTGCGGGGCGCTCTTGCGCGGCGCTCAGCTGATCCTGCCCTACGGCATGTCGGATCGCGTGACCGGGTTCGCCGTC
Source organism: uncultured Elusimicrobia bacterium (assembly GCA_964455765.1). Lineage (GTDB taxonomy): Bacteria > Elusimicrobiota > Elusimicrobia > UBA1565 > UBA1565 > CAYHRV01. The sequence goes on along the minus strand of CAYWAR010000032.1, from coordinate 13,208 downwards.
GTCCCAATAGATGACATCCTGGCCGCGATGGCTTGAAGGGGTCAACTTCCGATATCAGGCGCTATGCTGAAGAGGACCGGGCTTATGTCGCCTGCGAGCTAGGGGGACGGGGGAGGCTTATGCGCGGGGCCGCGGCGGGATTCGATGAGGGCGGAGATCCTCTCCTGGAGGGCCGGGTCAGCCTCGAAGAGGGCCGCGAAGGCGGCGGCGGGGACCACGAAGACCACCGTGTCCGGCGCCCCGCTCTTGATGGTGGACACCGCGGACTCCGGACCCAGGATGGCCCCCTCGCCGAACACCTGCCCGGCGCCGAGCTCGGCCACCTTGATCCATTCCTTGTCCTTCTCCGGCCGTAGGTACGCGCAGACCCGCCCCGCGGCCACCACGTGCAGGCCCTCCAGGCGCGTCCCCTTGAGCACCACCGTCTCCCCCTGGGAGTAGACGCGCTGGCCGGCGGCCCGGCCGAGCACGCGCGCCTGCTCGGGGGTGATGCCGTTGAGGAAGGCGACCCGGTTCTCCAGGAATTCGGCGACGGTCAAGTGACTATCCCCTTCTCGCGCAGGTAGTGCCGGATCTTCGAGCGCGCGCGGGCGGTCTTGACCACGGTGAGCCAGTCCTTCTTGGGCATGGACGCCTTCTTGGTCAGTATCTCGCAGATGTCGCCCGACTTCAGCTCGTAGTCGAGCTTGACCATCTTGTTGTTGACCTTGGCGCCCACGCAGGCCATCCCGATGTCGGTGTGCACCGCGAAGGCGAAGTCCAGCGGCGTGGCCCCGGCCGGGAGCGGCTTCACTTCCCCGGCGGGGGTGAAGATGAAGACCTGATGGAGTTCCAGGTCCGTCTTGAGGCTCTCTAGGAACTCCCGGGGGCTCTTGAGGTCTTGGAGCCATTCCAGCCATTGCCTGAGCCAATTGAGCTTCTCTTCGAGGTGCAAGTCCGGGGACTGCTCGCCCAGCTTGTAGCGCCAGTGCGCGGCGATGCCGTACTCCGCGGTGCGGTGCATCTCCTCGGTGCGCACCTGGATCTCGACCAAGTCCCCGCCGGGGGTGATGACGGTGGTGTGCAGGCTCTGGTAGAGGTTGATCTTGGGGATGGAGATGTAGTCGGTGAAGGACCCGGCCACGGGCTTGAACTCCGAGTGGATGACGCCCAGCAGGGCGTAGCAGTTGGCGACCGTATCCGTTATCACGCGCACGCCCATCGCGTCCTGGATCTCGGAGAAAGGCTTCTTCTGCCTCTGCATCTTCTGGTAGATGGAGTAGAGGCTCTTGGACCTGGCCAGGATGCGGTTGGCGATGCCCAGGTCGGCGAGCTTGCCCTCGAGCACGGATTTGAAATGCGCCAGCACCTTCTCCCGGCTCTTGGTCACCGCGCTCACCTCGCGCTCGAGGTCCAGGAACTCGGCGGGGTGGAGGTAGCGGAAGGAGAGGTCGTCGAGCTCGCTTTTCAAGCGGAACATGCCCAGGCGGTGCGCCAGGGGCGCGTAGAGGGTTCCGGTCTCGTGCGCGATCTTCTGCTGCCTCTCGGGCGAGAGATACTCCAGCGTCCTCATGTTGTGCAGGCGGTCGGCCAGCTTGACGAGGATGATGCGGATGTCCTGGGCCGTGGCCAGGAGCATCCTGCGCCAGTTCTCGGCCTGGGCCTCGTCGCGGGAGGTGAAGTTCAGGGTGTCGAGCTTGGTGACACCCTCCACGAGCTGGGTGATCTCGAGGCCGAACTCCTTGCGCAGGTCCTCGGGCGTGGCGGTGGTATCCTCCAGCACGTCGTGCAGGAGCCCGGCGCAGACGGTGGGCAGGTCCAGCTTGAACTCGATGAGCGTCTGGGCCACCGCCGTGCAATGGACGAAATAGTCCTCCCCGGAGGCCCGCGACTGGTCCGCGTGCGCGGTCTGCGAGAACCCATAGGCCTTGGCCAGCAGGGCCGTGTCCACGCGGGGGGAGTAGGCGGCGAAGCCGTCGGTAAGCTCTTGGAGCGTCATTTTATCCTCAATAGCATGATCGCCGCCAGGCCCGCGCCGAAGAACGCGAGCTCCCAGCGGTCCTCGGAGCGGTGCAGCCTGGGGAGCATGTCCGCCGCCCCCATGTAGAGGAAAGTCCCGCCGCAGAAACCCAGAAGAGCGGCGGTGGCCTCCGGAATCCAGGCCGCCTCCCTGCCGAGATAGCCCCACCACCCGGCCGCGGCCCCCAAGGGCGTGGCCGAGGCCGCGGCCAGCAGGGACCCCACGACCGCCGCGCGCCCGTAGCCGCTCTGCTTGAGCAGGGAGGAGAGCGTGAATCCGTCGGCGAGCTTATGGAGAACGGTGGCCGAACCCACCGCGAAGCCGGCCACCGACCCGGCGGCGAAGGAGAGGGTCAGGTTGAAGCCGTCGATGAAGGCGTGCAGGAAGACGGCCGAGAGCGCCCCGGCCCCCAGGAGATGGACATGGCAGTCCTCCAGGTATTCCGGGCAGCAGTCGGTCATGAAGAAGCTCGACGCGCCCAGCAGGAGGACGAAGCCCGCCAGAGCGCCGCCTCCGGCGAGCGCGGGATTGAGCGAGAGGCCCTCCGGCAGTATCTCCATGAAGGCGATGGAAACCAGGATGCCCGAGCGCAGGGAGAAGATGCGCCGCAGGCCCTTGCGCGAGAGCCGGCTCTGGAGGAACGGGGCCAGCCCCCCGGCCACGGTCAGCGCCGCGGAGGCGGCCGCGAAGGCCGCGAGAGTGGAGCTCACGCGGCGCCCTCGGCCGGCACGGCCTCCGTCGCGGAGCCCTCCTCCGGCTGGGAGGCCTGGATCTCGAAGAGGCGGCGATAGAGTCCGCCGCGGGCCATGAGGGAGCGATGGGTCCCGGCCTCGGCGACCTCGCCTGCGTTGAGCACGTAGATGCGGTCGGCCGACACCACGGTGGAGAGGCGGTGGGCCACGGTCAGCACCGTCCTGCCTTCCATGAGCCGCTCCAGGGAGGAGAGGACCTCTCGCTCGGCCGCGGAGTCGAGGCTGCTGGTCGCCTCGTCGAGCAGGAGCAGGGAGGGGGACTTGAGCAGGGCCCGCGCCACGGCCAGGCGCTGGCGCTGTCCTCCGGAGAGCCGCTGGCCGCGGTCGCCCAAGGGGGTCTGATAGCCCTGGGGCAAGGCCTCGATGAAGCCCTCCGCGTCCGCGGCCCGGCAGGCCGCGGCCACTTCGTCGAAGGTCACCGTGCTGCGCCCGATGGACACGTTCTCGAGCACGGTCTCGTTGAAGAGCAGGGTGTCCTGGGTGACCAGGCCGACGCGGCCCCGCACGGAGCGCAGGGACCAGTCGCGCAGGTCGCGTCCATCGAGAAGTATCCGGCCCTCGGCCGGATCGTAGAGCCTCAGGAGCAGATGGATGAGGGTGGACTTGCCGGAGCCCGACGCGCCGACCACGGCCACGCGCTCGCCCCGGCGCGCTTCGAGGGAGACGCCCTTGAGGGCCCAGGTCTCGCGGGTGGGATAGCGGAAGGAAACGCCTTCGAGGCGCAGGTCCCGCTCCAGGCCCTGGAAGAGGGGGGCGGCGGGCGTCTCGCTCACGGTCGGATGCTCGTCGAGGAGCTGGAATATCCTCTCCCCGCTCGCCAAGCCCCTCTGCAGCTCCGAGTTGAGCCGCGCCAGGTTCTTGACCGGCGCGTAGGCCGCGAAGAAGGCGCCGAGGAAGGCGAAGAAAGCCCCGGTGGTCATGCGCCCGGCGATGATCTCGCAGCCCCCGTACCAGATGAGCAGGGAGAGCACCACCGCCCCGCAGAACTCCATCAGGGGGCCGGCCAGGGCCGCGGCGCGCAGGTACCGCATGGTCTGGTCGAAGAACGACTGGTTCTCGGCGCGGAACTTCTCCGCCGCGCCCTCCTCGTAGTTGAAGGCCTTGATGAGCAGCATGCCCTGCAGGCTCTCCTGGAAGCGGTGGTAGATCTTGCCCATGATGATCTGGCTCTGGAGGCTCGCGTCGCGCATCTTGCGGCCGAGCACCACCAGCAGGATGGACGCGGCGGGGATGGAGAGCAGGGCCAGGAACGCGAAGGAGGAGTTCAGGTGGAAGAGCACTCCCATGAGGACGAGCACGGTGAGCGTGTCCCGGATGAGGTAGAGGGGGAGGAACTGCAGCGCCGACTGCACGTTGCCCAAGTCCCCGGTCACGCGCGAGAGTATCTCGCCGCTGCGGTGCTCGCCGTAGTAATCCAAGGAGAGCGTGTGCAGGTGCAGGAAGAGGTCCTCGCGCAGCGTCTGGGTCACCCGCTGGCCGATCCAGCTCATCAGATAGTTCTGCAGGTAGGCCGCCACCGTCTTTATCGCCACCAAGGCCGGCACCCCGAGGATGGCCAGCCAGAGCATGCCGAAGTCCTTGGAGACGAAGATCTTGTCGATGATGGGCTGGAGGGCGTAGATCGAGGCGCCGTTCATGGCCGCGACCACGCTCATGGCCGCGCAGGCCTGCAGGAAGCGATTTCGATGCGGCCGGACATAGGGAAGGAAGCGCCAGAGCATCCTCATGGGGCGCTCCGCTTGGAGCCGGCCGTCTCCAGCACGGCCTCGGCCGCGCGCCGGGCCGCCCCGGGGCCCCCGAGCAGCCCGCGCAGGGCCGAGAGTTCCTTGCGCAGGCCCGAGAGCCGGCGCGGATCCTCCAAGATGAGCAGGGCCTCCCGCGCGACGCCCGGGGCGTCGGCCTGGGCCTGCACCAGCTCCGGCACCAGCCGCTTGCCGCAGAGGAGATTGGCCATGGTGATGTAGGGGACGCGGATCATGGCGCGCGCGATCGCGTAGGTCGGCCAGAAGAGCTTGTAGATCACGACCATCGGGACGCCGAGCAGGGCGTTCTCCAGCGTCGCCGTGCCGGAGGAGGTCAGGGCGATGTCGAGGCCCGACCTTTCGCGGTAGTCGCTCTCGCGCACGATCTTGACCTCGGGTCCTCCGGAAGCCTTCCAGGAGAGGAGTATCTCCTCGTAGAAAGAGTCGGGGAGCTGGGCGGAGGCGAAGAGGCGAACGTCCAAGCGGGGGAAGTCGCGCGATATCCTGCGCAGAGCCCCCAAGAATACGGGCAGATGCCTGCCTATCTCGGAGGCGCGGCTTCCCGGCAGGAGCCCGATCTTCAGGCCGGAGGATGACTCTTTCCTGCCGCCGTTCTTGGCGGCGGGGGGGAGGATGTCGAGGAGCGGATGGCCCACCCAGGTCACCGGCACCCCAGCCTCGCGGTAGAGCTTCTCCTCGAAGGGGAATATCACGATCATCCTGTCGACGAGCTCCTTGAGCGCGCGGACCCGTCCGGGCCGGGTGGCCCAGACCTGCGGGCTGATGAAGTAGCAGGTCGTGACCCCTTCGGCGCGCGCCGCCTTGAGCACGTGGCGGTTGAAGCCGTAAAAATCGACGCAGACGACGGCGTCCGGCCTGTCTTGGCGGAGCAGGTCCCGGATGCGCCGGTCGATGTCCAGGAAGAGGAACAAGTTGCGCAAGGGCTCGAAGAATCCCGTGATCCCGAGCGAGGCGAGGTCATGCAGGAATCGTCCTCCCGCACCGGAGACCTCTTCTTGCAGGAGCTTTCCGCCCACGGCGGAGAACCTGGCCTTGGGGTCCAAGGCCCTCAACTCCCGCGCGAGCATGGCGCCGTAGAGGTCTCCGGAAGGGTCGCCGGCCACGATGAGGAAGTGCATCCTACGGCAGCTCGGACCCCATGACGGTCTTGGCGATGCGGCCCAGCCCGCTGGCCCAGTCCGGCAGGAAGGGGGAGGGGGAGTGGTGCCCGCGCAGCTCGTACTTCTCCAATTCGTCGGTGATCTGCAAGGCCAGGCGGAGGGCCTCCAGGCCGTGCTCCCCGGAGGGCCAGGGCTTGCGGTTGTGGCGAATGCAGTCGAGGAAATGGTCGAGCTCGCTGCGCAGGGGCTCCGTCTTCTCGAGCTTCGGCGTAAGGATCTCCACGTCCTTGAGGCTCTTGATGACCGGGTTCTTCTTGCGGTAGATGTGCAGGGAGGCGTTGACGTAGTCGAGGGAGATGTAGCTGTTCTCCTGGAAGATGCGGACCTTGCGGCAGCGCTTGAGCGAGATGCGGCTCGCCGTGAGGTCCGCGACGCAGCCGGACTTGAACCTCACCCGGACGTTGGCGATGTCCTCGTGCTTGGAGAGCAGGCTCGCGCCCAGGGCCTCGAGGCTCTGGATCTCGCCGCCCACCAGCGTGAGCAGGATGTCCAGGTCGTGGATCATGAGGTCCATGACCACCCCGATGCCGGAGACGCGGGGGTCGTAGGGGCCCAGGCGCTCGACGGTGATGAAGCGGGGATGGCGTATGTATTCGATGGCCTTGAGCACGGCGGGGTTGAAGCGCTCCACGTGCCCGACCTGGAGCACCGCCTTGCATTCCTGTGCGGCGGCCAGCAGGGATTTAGCCTCGTCGAGGGTGGAAGCCAGGGGCTTCTCGATGAGGCAATGGATGCCCTTCGAGAGCAAGGCCCTCCCCACCTCGAAATGCTTCTCGGTGGGGACGGCGACCACCGCGGCGTCGATATGGCCCAGGATGTCCACGGGGTCGCGGTGCGCCAGGGCTCCGGCGCGCCAGGCCGAGAGCTGGGCCCGCCAGATGTTGGGGTCGCAGACCGCCACGAGCTCGACGTCGGGATGCTTGCCCAGGATGCGGGCGTGATGGGAGCCGATGCGGCCGGCTCCGATGACCGCGAAGCGGATCTTGCGGTGCGTCATAGTCCACCTTCCTTGGATAGCGCCATCAAGGCGATTCCCTTTTCGTCCGCTCTGCGTATGAACTCTTCCTTGTCGAAAACCAGTGTCTTTCCGGCCTCCAAGGCCAGGGCCGTGACCCCCGCCTTCTCGAGCACGGGCAGGGTGTCGAGCCCGAGCACGGGGAGGTCGAAGCGGAAATCCTGGCGGGGCTTGGCGACCTTGACGACGCTCAGGCGCGGCCGGCGGCCCTGGCTGCCCGCCAGGACCCCCGCCCGCTCGATGAGGGCGTCGGTGCCTTCCATGCCTTCCACGGCCACCACCGCGCCCTCCGAGACCACCACGCTCTGGCCGATGTCGAAGCCGGCCAGGGCCTTGGCCGCGCGCCAGCCCAAGTCTATGTCGGCGCGCTCCTCCTTGCTCGGCTCCCGGCGGCCCAGCCTCCCCTCGGCCGGGATCAGGTGCGAGAGATAGGTCGCCGAGGAGAGCAGCTCGATCCCCTCCTTGCCGAACTCCGAGGCCAGGGCCCCGAGGAGCGTGTCGGTCCTCTTGTCCTTGAGCCCCGCCAATATGCGCACCGCGCGCAGGTCCGGGATGATGCCCCCGAAGAGGGAGACATGCTGGACCTTCCCGGCCATCACCGCCTTCTTGGCCCCGGCCTCCTTGAGGACGCGCAGGGGCTCGCTGACCTGCCCCAGCTTGAAGGAACTCCAGGAATCCACCTCGTCCTTGAGCGCGGGATCGGTCACGCCGGCGAGGGCCACGGCCGCGACGGAGAGCCCTTGCCGGCGCGCCTCCTTGGCGAAGAGGATGGGAAACCTGCCCGAGCCCGCGATCAGCCCGATCACTTCTTTCACTAGTGCTCCGACCGGACCATCAGGCGGCGACCTCTTCCTCGGACTCGACCCCGGAGGCCGGCCGGGTGATGCCGCGCTTGGCGGAGGCGATGAAGGAGACCAACTCCAGGACCTCGGCGGCCGGAGCCGACTCCTTGAGCTTGGCGCAGGCCTCCTCGATGGTCATGCCCGACATAAACAGGGTCTTGTAGGCTTCCTTGATCGCGCGCGCCGCGGCCGGGGAGATACCTCCCCGGCGCAGGCCCAGGCTGTTGAGTCCCCTCAGCGTCGCCCGAAACCCCTGAGCGGTGCAGAAGGGCGGGACGTCCTTTCCCACCCCCGTGTTGCCGCTGACCATCGCCAGGCGGCCCACGCGGGCGAACTGGTGGACCATCACGCTGGCGCTCAAGACGGCGTGGTCTCCGATCTCCACGTGTCCGGCCAGCGCACAGGCGTTGACCATGATGACGCCGTTGCCCACGCGGCAATCGTGGCCCACGTGCGCGCAGGTCATGAAGAGGCAGCCGTTGCCGATGCGCGTCTCCCCGGTGGCGGCGGTCCCCCGGTTCAAGGTCACGCACTCGCGCACCGTGTTCTTGTCTCCCAGCACCAGGAGCGACTTCTCGCCCTTGTACTTGAGGTCCTGCGGCGGGGTGCCCACGAAGGCGTGCGGGTGTATCTTGTTGCCAGAGCCCATGTGCGTGAACTCCACGATCGCGTGCGCTCCGATCTCGCAATTGGCGCCGATCACCACGTCTTCGCCTATGACCGCGAATGGCCCGATCCTCGCGGACGGGTCTATCTTCGCCGTCTCATGGACTACCGCCGTCGGGTGTATATTGCTCATCGCGTCACCTCTCGCGTCTTTCTTCCCGCGCGCCTCTTGCGGTTTGCGGGATTTCGTCCCGAACTCCCGCAAACCGCGCTCATCTTAACGGCGGCTCGCCGCTTTGCGTATTTTCCCCGAACACCCCTGGAAAAATCGTATTCAGAAAGAATGTCGCTCGTCGTGTTCCTTCTTCTCGTGTCAGGGCTCATCATCTAACGGAGTTCATTGACAGTTTCTAATGCTCGTGTTAAACTAGGATTAGCCATGCAATACACCTTGAGTCTTTATAAAAGTAAATTCGGGTACGATATCCATTGTCCCGCGCTTCCCGGCTGTCATAGCCAGGGGGACACCAAGAAAGAGGCGCTGAAAAACATCCGAGACGCCATCGGCGCCTATCTCCTCATGCCCCACAGATGATTCCTCTAAGATGCCAATTTGGCATCTTAGAGGAATCGGGGCCTTCCCCACCAAGAGCGTTCCTTCATAAAATTGCCTGCAATTTTATGAGGGAACGCGATACCCGCTCATCGCTTGTCGGCCAGCACGAAAGACATGTTGGCCTCGGCCGCCATCTTCTCCCCTACGAACGCCTCGCCGCGGAAGCGCCCGGCCCGGCTCCCGAGCTTGAGCACCTCGACGTGGAGCTTGAGGAGGTTGCCCGGGGTCACGGGATTGCGGAACTTGGCCTCTTCGATGCCCAGGAAATAGGCGATCTTGTTCTCGAGCCCGCCCCCGGCCATGAGCATCACGCAGGCGGTCTGGGCCAGGGCCTCGATGATGAGCACGCCCGGCATGATGGGATGGCCGGGGAAATGCCCCTGGAAGAACTCCTCGTTGATGGTGATGCCCTTGGTCCCCACGGCCTTCTTCCCGGGCTCCGTGATGTCTACGGTATCCACCAGCATGAACGGATAGCGGTGGGGGATGATCTTCTGTATCTCCACGGTCCCTATCGTGCGCACCGCGGACGGCGCCGGCGCGGTCTCTGCGGTCATAATGCCTCCTGTCGTTCCCATCATCAGCGGGGCGTGGAATTCACTTCACGAATTCCGCGCCCCGCGTCCTCCCTCTCATGCGGACTGCGGCCGCGTCGAGGAGCTTGGCGAACTCGATGTTATGGGCGTGTCCCGGACGGACCGCCTCGATGCGGATGCGAAATAGCGAGCGCCCGATCAGCGTGAGGTCCCCGATGAGGTCGAGGATCTTGTGCCGGACGAACTCGTCGGGAAAGCGCAGGCCCTCCAGGTTCGTGTGCACCTTGTCGCGTCCGATGACCACCGCGTTCTCGAGACTGCCCCCCTGCGCCAGGCCCTGCGACTTCAGGAAGGCCACCTCGTGCTCGAAGCAGAAGGTGCGCGCCGGGGCGATCTCCGAGACGTAGCCTTCCGGGTCGAAGCGGAGGTCCATCTCCAAGCGCGGGATGAGCGGGTGGTCGTGCAGGAGGGTGGCTCTCAGCTCGAAATGCTCGGAGGGAATGGCCCGGTAGAAGGAGCCCTGTTTCTGGTAGGTCACCTCCTCCGGGATGTGGAGATACCGCTTGGGGCAGTCGGCGTAGCGGTGCCTGCCCGCGTTGAGCAGGGCGTCGAAGAAGGGCAGGGCGGAGCCGTCCATGGCCGGCGGCTCGTTGGAGGTGACGAGGATGTCGAGGTTGTCGATCCCGATCCCGGTCACGGCGGAGAGCACGTGCTCGACGGTATGGACTTTCGCCTCCCCGAGACCGATGTTGGTCCCCCGCACCGTGGCCACCACGAAGCCGAGGCGCGCCGGTATCACGGGACAGCCCGGGAGGTCCTCCCGGAAGAATCGGATGCCCGCGTTGGCGGGCGCGGGGCGGAAGGTGATGCGGGAGGGGTTGCCGGTATGGAGTCCGATGCCCTCCAGGGAGATCGTCGAGGCGACGGTGGCCTGGCACTCGGGACGGTCTTTCATGATTTGACCTCCAGCTTGAGATGGCGCTTGAGCTCCTTGACCGTATCGAAGAGGTCCGGGAGCTTCGAGAAGAGGGCTTGGAGCTTCATGGCTTCGCGGTGCGGGCGGGCCGGCGAGCCGAAGAGCATGCTCTTGGGCTCCACGTCGCTCATGACGCCGGACTGCGCCATGACCACGGTGCCCGAGCCGATCTTCAAGTGCCCGGCCAGCCCGACCTGCCCGGCCAGGATCACCTGGTCCCCCGCCTCCGTCGATCCCGCGATGCCCACCTGCGAGACCACGAGGCAGTTCCTGCCCAGCACGACGTTATGGCCGAGTTGGACCAGGTTGTCGATCTTGGTCCCGGCGCCCACGCGGGTCTCCCCGGTGGTGGCGCGGTCGATGGAAACGTTGGAGCCGATCTCGACGTCGTCCTCGACGACCACGCGCCCGATCTGGGGGATCTTGTGGTGCTTCCCGGTCCTGGGGTCGGTCCAGAAGCCGTAGCCGTCGGATCCGAGGACGGTCCCCGAATGGATGATCACCCGGTCGCCGACCTCGCAGTAATCGCCGATGCTGACGTTGGGATAGATGAGACAGTCCTTCCCGACGCGGACGTTGTAGCCCAGGAAACTGCCGGCGCCGATGCGCGTCCCATCCCCCACCAGGGTGCGGGCCGAGATCACCGCGAAGGGAGCGACCGTCACATCCTTGCCCAGCCGGGCCTCATAATGCACTTCCGCTTTGGGGGAGATCCCCGGAGCTTCCGGCCGGGCGCGCTCCTTATCGATGAGCATCAGGACCTGCGCGTAACACCACTTCGGATGCTCGCTATAGAACCGGTTCCTGGGCCCTCCCGGTGTCCCTTTCGCTTGCGGGGGGAGGAAGACCGCTCCGGCCCTGCTCGCCGCGACGAGGGAGGCGTACTTGGGGTTCTCCAGGAACGAGACCTCCTTCTCCGAAGCTTCCTCGAGCCCCGCCGCGCCGGTGACGGCGAAAGCCGGGTCCCCTTCCAGGTCCGCCCCGGTCAGCTTCGCGATCTCTCCCAAAGTTATCCTCATAATTGGAGGCCCTCCAATTTCTTGACGACCCTGTCGGTCAGGTCCACGGTCCTCTGTCCGTAGAGTATCTGGCTCTTGTCCACCACCACGCTCACCCCGCTCTCCCGGGCGACCTCCTGGACGACGACATAGATCTTGCCCAGGAGCATCTCCGTCCTCTTGCCCTCCAGCTCGATTAGGTTCTTCTCGACCTGGGTCTGATGCTTCTGGAACTCCTCTTCCTTGGCCGCGAGCTCCCTCTTCTTGTCGGCGAGCCGGGTCTCGAGCCCCCTCACCTGTTCCTGGCGGGCCTGGGCCGCGGCTGCGGCGAGTTCCTGCGCCGTGGGACCCTGGGGGGCTTGGACCGCGGCGGGAGGCTCGACCGGCGCAGGCGCCTCCCCGGAAGGGGCTGTCCCGGTGGAAGACACCGGCGGCAATTCCACGAGGATGGGCGAGGTGGTCAGCCCGGGCAGATGGATGGTCAAGGGCTTCTCCCCGGAGGGGGTGGAAACGACGGCGGTGGATTCCTGCGAGGAGGAGGCGCGCAAGGGCGCGCCGTCCCCGGAGGGCGGCCGTTCTCCGCTCCCGGAGGGGGCTCCCGTGGAGGGAGCGACTTCGGCCGGCTGGAACGGAGGCGGGGGGACCGGAATCGGCGTCTTCTGGAGCAATTCCAGCTCGAGGGTCAACCGGGAGAGCTCCGAACGGAGCCCGATGAGCTCCCCCTTGCGCAGGTTCACCTGCTCCTCGGCCTGGCGGACGATCTCGGCGAAGCTCTGCTTGGCCTTGTGCGTCTGGGGAAAAAGCTGGAAGACCTTATGGAGGTCCACATAGCCGATGCTCCCCCTCTCCGCCCGGTTCTCCTCGATGCTCACCTCCAGCCCGAGCGCGGGAGAAGCCGCGAGGAGAAGGAAGACGGCGATCGTCCTCATGGGAGAATATGTTTGCAACAGGAAGGCCAGTTCGTTCTTCATTAGAAGAGACTCCCGATGCCGAAATTTATCTGGTACTTCTGCTCTCCGGGTCGATGGTTGAGGCCGTATCCCCAGTCCAGCCGGATGGGGAAAGCGGGGGTGACGAAACGGATGCCGAAGCCCACGTCCGTTTTCACGTCCCGCTCGCCCTGACCCACCCGAAGGCTGACGTCCCGCCAAGTGTCCCAGGAACTGCCCGCGTCGAAGAAGGTGACGAACTTGACGATGCTCTGCTTGCGTTCCCTGGCGAGGGGGAAGCCGAACTCCACGTTGGCGACGTCGTAGACCTTGCCCCCATCCCGGTAGCCGGCTTCCCCGCTGACCGCGTAGCCGCGCAGGGAGTCCTGCCCGCCCACGAAGAACCGCTCGAACACCGGGACCACCTTGGTCTCCCCGAATTGGGTCACGTAGCCGCCGCGGTTGGAGAAGGAGAGGACGAAGGGATAGTCCCCGACGCTGAAAAGGGTGTGATGGGCGGAGTTGAAGATGTGGGGCTTGAGGAAATGGATGTCGCCCTGCAAGGGGCCTCCGGTGAGCCCCACGCCCGCCCCGTTGCGCGTGCCGCGCGCGGGGTCCCAGATGTTGTCGCGCGTGTCGCGGGCGAAGTCGACGCCAAGGGAGGACTGGATGCTGGTGCCCTCGGAGAGGCGGCCCAGGAACTGCTGCTCCACGTTGTGGATGGATATCTGCTGGAAGGTGTAGTTGAAATGCAGCTGGTATTTGTCGTCGGCGAAGCGGGGGCCCACGCGCATGGAGCCTCCCAGCCGGCGGCTGATGAATCCGGTGCTCGATGTGTCGAAGGGCGAGACGCGGCGCGTGTTGAAGACGTCGAAGCCCAGGCTGATGGGCTTGCCGCGGGTCCAGAGCGTGGTCCAGGAGACGGTATAGTCCTGGACGCGGGAGCCGAAGGACCACTGCACGGAGGCCCTCTGGGCCCGGCCGAAGAGGTTGAGGTGCTGCAGCGACATGGTCCC
>CAYWAR010000031.1:0-13922 GCA_964455765.1 uncultured Elusimicrobia bacterium | reverse complement strand
CGACTCAGGCTCGGACCTCCAAATCGCGCATAATTATCCGGTCGGAGCACTAGACCTTGAAGCCCCGCGTGATGTGATTGAGCTCGGCCCGAAGCGAGCGGAGCTCTTCCTTGAGCGGCTCGAGGTTCGCCCCTCCGTCCGGGAGCTTGCGGATGGTCATGTCCAGGCGCGAGGAGAGATGCTCGACGAGGGTGCGGTCCTTCTGCACTAAGCGCTGGAGGGAAGCCGCCATGGCGTTGACCTCGTCTTGGAGCTCCATGAGGTCGTCGCCCGTGCGCAGGGCGACGCGGTGGGTGAGGTCGCCGGTCGCGAAAGCCTGGGCGGAACGCTCGAAGCGGAAGATGGGGCCGGCGAAGCGGTGGGAGACGAAGATCGAAACCAGGAACATCACGCCCATGAAGAGCGCGAGCTTGATCATGTCCATGCGCAGGGCCTGCAGGGCCATCGGCATCAGGGCCGGGTTCTCCCGCTGGATGAACTTGACCATGGTGTAGTAGATGTCGCCCCCCACGATCAGGGCCGTGAAGAGGACGCTGGCGAACACGATGGCCGTGTATTTGAGCTGGAGCCCCCTCTTGACGAGCACCGTCCGCCGCTGGAACCGCTGTGTGTCTTCGCCCATATCAGCATCCCCCCCACGGGGGGATGCTCGTTGAGGGGGTATCATGCCGTTTCATCAGTCCCTTCCTTTCGATCTCGGCACTCCCCCACGGGGGGATGCTTCCGTTCGGGGGGCTAAATTTTAGTTTCATCAGTCCCTCCTTCTATCTTTTCGCCGTCAGCTCCCGTTGATCCGCCGCCGTCAAAGTGTCGAGCAGTTCCAGCCACTGGGGCGTCACCACCTTGAGCTTCCCCGTGGCTTCGGCCAGGGAGACGGGAACCACCTGGTCCCCGCGCAAAGCCACCATGACCCCGAACCGGCCCGAGAGGACGAGCTCCGCGGCCTTGACCCCGACGCGGGTCCCCAGGATGCGGTCGAAGAGGGTCGGCGGGCCCCCGCGCTGGATGTGGCCGATGACGGCCGCGCGCGTCTCGATGCCGGTCTCGCGGCCGATGACCTCGCTGAGCCTCTCGGCCACGCCCCGCTCCTTGAGTATCTCATGCCCGAATTCGTCCTTGAGCTTCTCCTTCCCCTGCGAACCCGGGAGGTCGACGGCCTCGGAGGTCACGACCAGCGCCGTGCCCCGCCGGGCGTGGGCGGCCTTGAGCTTGGCGGCCATGTCCTTTACGTCCACGGGGCGCTCGGGCAGGCAGACATAGTCGGCCGCGGAGGCGATGCCGGTGAAGAGGGCCACCCAGCCCGCGTGGCGGCCCATGACTTCCAGGACCATGATGCGGGCGTGGCTCTTGCCGGTATCCCGGAGGCGCTCGGCCGCCTCCACCGCCACGGTCGCCGCGGTGTCGAAGCCGAAGGTGTAGTCCGTGGCAGACAGGTCGTTGTCCATGGTCTTGGGGACCCCGACCACGGGGAACTTGTGCTCGGAATAGAGTTTCGCCGCCACTCCGAGCGTGTCTTCCCCGCCCATGGCCACCAGCGCGTCGAGCCGGAGCTTCCCAAGATTCTTGAGCACTTTGTCGACTGCGCCCTCTTTCTTGTAGGGGTTGGTGCGCGAGGTGCCCAGGACGGTGCCTCCCTTGAGCACCAGCTCCGAGACGGACTCCGGCGTGAGGGGGGCTTCCTTGGCCTCGATCATCCCTTTCCAGCCCTCGCGGATGCCGACGCATTCCGCGCCCATGGAGGCGGCTTTGAGCACCACCCCCCGGATGGCCGGGTTGAGACCGGGACAATCCCCTCCCCCGGTGAGTATCCCGACGCGCTTTACCGCCATCTCAATACGCTCCCGTCACCGCCGCGGCCTTGGAGGAGGCCTTCCTGCCCCCGGAGTACCACTGGGGGTCCACCGCGCCGGAGAGGTCGGCGGCCGATATCCCGTAGCGGGCCATCCAGCTGCGGGCATGGCTCTCCACGGCGGAGTTGAGGCGCCGCATGCGCTCGGACGCCGTGCCCGCCAGGAACTGGGCGCGGGCCGCGGAGGTCGCCTGCTCGAAGTATTCGTTGAATATCGCCCGTCCGGCCATGTAGCCGGAACAGCCGGCTTTCATGGCGAGCTCCGCCTGCCGGACGAAGAGGTCGAACTTCTCGCCGGCGGAGAGCAGCACCCAAGGCCGGATCGCGGCCTCATCGAGCCGTCCCAGGTTGTCGGCCATCTGCCCTTCGGAGTCCGCCTTGATGTTCCCGGGGAACTCCAGCTTGAGGATGTCCGTGTGGGGGCCCAGGAGGGCGGTGGACTCGAGGATGTTCCTCACTTTGCGCGCCTGATACTCGGGGGACGCCTTGTCCTCCCCCTTGCGCGGGAAGGAGAGCTCCTCGGTCATGAGGAGGATGTCGTTCTCCCGGCAGGCCTTGGAGACCTTCTGCACGAAGGCGAGCTGGGCCTTCACATTGGCCTTGTCGGAGGTGTCCATGTAGACCAGCAGCTTGACCGCGGCAGCGCCCATCTTCTTGATCTTCTCCACGCCCCAGCCCGGCTCGTAGGCCCCGGGGATGCCGGCGTCCTTGGACGCCTCGACGCGCACGATGAGCCCCACCTGTTTGGGGTAGGCCAGGGCGTTGAGGGCTTGGCGGGCGCCGAAGTTGACGTCGAGGAGCAGGGCGGAGCCGTGGACGGAGAGGACCCGGGCCATTTCGATCTTGCAATCGCGGATCTCCTCGTAGGAGGGCTCGGCCGGCGCTCCCTGGCGCTCGTGCATGGCGCGCAGGGCCTTCTTGAAGGAGTTGGACTGGTCCATGGCCAGCACACGGAATCGGCCCTCCGAATCGGTGATCGAGCGCAGACCCGCGAGCTTGCCCGGGCTCAAGGAAACGAAATGCCCCTTTAAGTCCGCCGCGCCGCCTTCATGCTTGTTCTTCGCCATGTTTTGAGTCCTCCTAAGATAAACGGCTTCCTCAGAAATTTCCCGTGTACTTGAATTGGAAGATCCGCTCCGCGCCCCGGGAGATCGCCCCAGGCTGGCGGCCGCCCTGGCCGACCCCCCGGACCGAGAATCCGATGTGGGCGCTGGGGGTCACATAGACCCGGAACCCCAGGTTCACCCGGCTGTCGCGGAGGTTGTTGATGTTGTCCCACTCGGTCATCAAGGTGATCTTGTCCTGGAGATTGTAGCTCGCGGCCACGAGGCCGAAGATGGAGTTCGAATCGAAATCCGAGATGTTCATGCCCGCGTGCGCCTGCAAGCCCGCCAGGCCGACTTCCTGGGAGCCCACGAAATAGAAGCCCCGCTGGCGCTGGTTATAGCGCTTGTCCGGACGGCTGTAGAGGTAGCCCTGCCCGTCGAAGCCGATGGCGAAGGCCGGGATGAGGCGGTCCCCGTCGAAGAAACGGAACTTGAGCTGGAGCTCCGGCCGGGTCAACTGCACCGGAGTGCCCGATCCCACCAGGCGCTCCACGTTGAGGGAGGCGCCCAGATTGAGCCGGTGGACCATCCCGAAATTGAGCCACTCGAGGATGCCGCCCTCCGAGAAGAAGCGCGTCTGCGTGGCGAAGCCGCCGACATCCAGGATCCCGGCGGTGGGGACGTCGATGAGCTGGGTGTCCGGCTCGATGAGGCTCTCGACCCCCGGACGCCCCCCTTCCGAAGCGCCCTCGGCGGCTTTCTTGACGGCCTTGGCCGGCTTGCCCCACGCCAAAGACCCGGACAAGCCCAGGAGGAGAAAGAGCGGGAGCGCGCGGCGCCTCATGGGGCACTCTTCTTCGCCGGCGACTTCTTGGCCCGGGCTTTCACGGGCTCACCGGCGGCGGGCTTGGGCTTCTTGGCCGGTTCATCCTTGATGCCGAGCCTGGCCTTGATCTGAGCCGCCGCCAGATCGAGCAGTCCCTTGACCCCCTGATCCTGCTCCGAGGACAAGGCGGCGAGCAGGGCAGGCAGGGCCTTGTCCTTGCCTCCGATCCTGCCCAGGACATCGGCGGCCTGCATCCGGATGGAGGCCTCCCCGTCCTTGAGCAGAGCGGCGACGGCGGCCTCTCCCGAAAAATCGCCAAGGCGTCCCAGCGCGGACGCGGCTTGGAGGCGGATCACCGCGTCGCTGTCTTTGAGCGCTTTCTCGAAGACGGCCGCCGAACCGGCGTCGGCCATGGCTCCCACTGCGCGAAGAGCCTCGCGCCGCACATGAAGATCCTGATCATCGAGGGCTTCCTGGAGGGGGGCCATCGACTCCTTGGCGCCGATCTGCCCGAGCGCCGCGGCCGCGGCCCGGCGCATGCCCGCGTCCGGGTCCTTGAGCGCCGCGGCCAGGGGATCGATGGCCTTGCGCGAGCGCAGGGACCCCAGCGTCCGCGTCGCCGCGAAACGCACCCCGTCGGAAGCGTCCTTGAGCGCCGCGATCAGCGCGTCCTCGGTGGCGGAGTCCCCGACATAGGCGAGGGCGATGGCCGCCTGCTGGCGGACCTGCGGAGCCGGGTCCTTGGCCAGGAGTTCGGCGATCTTGGATACGGCCTCGCGGGCGCGCAGTATTCCGAGCGCATCCACGGCCGCGGAGCGCACGAAAGGATTCTCGTCGGCCAGCGTCTGCGTCAAGGGAGCGATGGACGCGGGAGTCCCCCAGCGTCCGAGCTCGTCGGCGGAGCGCCGGCGGACCATGGGATCCTGCGCCTTGAGTCCGGACACGGCCGAGGTGAACGGATCCTGGGGCGCGGGCGGCGGCGCGGGAGACTCCTGGGCGCGCACGCCGAGGCAGGAGGCTGATAAAGCCAGGAAAAACGCAGGAAAAATCAGGATTGATCTCAAGGAGGGCATGTCGGGATTCTAACTTTCTCCTTGCCGGTTTTCAAGCGGCGATGGGCCCGTCCTACGGCTTTTCCAATATCTCGGCCAGGCGCTGGTGCAGCTCGGACATCCCGAAAGGCTTCTGCAGTATCTCCAGGGCCCCGCTCATGAGCGCGATGCCCTTCTCCCGCTGAGTGTCCCGGCTGGTCATGATGACGATCTTCGGAGTGTTGGCGCCCATCTTGCTGGAAAGCTCATAGGCCACATGATACCCGTCGATGTAGGGCATCATGACGTCGAGGAGGACGAGGTCCACGGTCTCCTTCTGCGCCATGGCGAGGGCTTCCTTGCCGTCCGCGGCCCCGAGGACCTCGTAGCCCTGATAGGAGAGGTCCATCTTCAGGAGCTCCAACAGGTCCGGGTCGTCGTCCGCAACTAGGATGCGCCGCTTTCGATCTGCCATGCTCTGTCCCCCAACATCGCCCCCAATTCTCCGAAGAGACCGTCCCCCAAAGCCACCGTCTCTTCGGTTTCCACGACCGCTTCCCCATGCGCCGGGGTCTCGAGCCGCAGATGGACCGGGGTCCTTCCCGGGTATTTTCGCAAAATCCGGCGCAGGTCCGCTAGGAAATTCTCATCGGCCCCGGCGGTGGAGAAGCGCAGCGTCAGGGCGCGGGCGTAGCGGCCGACCGCGGCTTCCAGGGGGATGATCTCCTCCACGATGAGCTCCGGCCGTCCCTGGCCCTCCTCGCCCTTGAGGTCCCCGCGCCAGGAGAGGCGGCCCGCCACGACGACCACGGAGTCGGCCTTCAGGTTCTTGTTCAACCCCGCCGCATAGGCTTTGGGGAAGACGAGCAGGGAGATCTCCCCGCTGAGGTCCTCGAGCACCGCCCGAGCCATCGGCTCGCCCTTCTTGGTGACCACCCTCTTCACCGAGGAGAGCAGGCCCGCCAGGCGCACCGCCGCCGGGGACTGGGCGTCGAGGTCCCCGATGGGACGCGCGGCGCAGCAGGCGAGAAGGTCCTTGACCCGGACCAGGGGATGCCCGGAGAGGTAGAAGCCGAGCACCTCCTTCTCGTTCTGGAGCAGTTCATGCTCGGGCCAGGGGGCGAGCGCCGCTCCCGCGCCCTGGGCGCCGCCCTGCCCCGGGGCGCCGACCCCGCCGCCCTGGGGCTCCGTCCCGAAGAGCAGCCCTTGCCCGCGCGCGAGGTCTTCCTTGACCTGGGCTTGGCGGCTCATCGTCTCTTCCAGGACGCTCATCAAGCGGGCGCGCGCGGCCCCGGCCGGGGCGTCCGGCAGGAGGGAATCCATCCCCCCGGCCTTGATGAGCGATTCGATGGTCTTGCGGTTGACCGCGCGCAGGTCCACGCGCCGGCAGAAATCGTCGAGGGAGGAGAACGGCTCCTGGAGGCGCGCGGCGCAGATGGCCTGCGCGGCGGAGGACCCCACGTTCTTGACCGCGGTGAGCCCGAAGCGGATGGAACTCCCCTCGATGGAGAAAGCGGCCTCGGAGCGGCGGACGTCGGGCGCGAGCACCTGGATGCCCATGGACGAGGCGTCCGAGATGTAGGTGACGAGCTTGTTCTCCTTGTCCTCCACATCCACCGCGGAATGACCGATCTCCGAGGTCAGCAGAGCGCAGACGTACTCGATGGGATAGTTGGCCTTCAAGTAGCCGGTCTGATAGGCCAGGGTCCCATACGCTACGGTGTGGCTGTTATGGACGAATATTCCCCCCGCCACGAAGTTGTGTGCGCCCGGGACCTCCAGGTCGAAAGTCTCTTCCCGTCCGTCGGGCACGATCTCCGAGATGGTATCCCAGTAGATATCTGAAACCGCAAGACGGCGCAGCTCGTCCGAGCTGAAATATTCCGCCAGTTCGGCGATGGTCCAGCGCCGGAAGCCCTTCTTGGCCCCGCCGACGCGGTGAAGCTCCTCGACGGAAACTCCCGCCCCGGCCTCGACCTCGGCCCAGGTGACGCCCTCGCGCGCCTTGGCGGTTCGGATCAAGGCGCGGACCTCGATGGGGACCGTATCCTTGGACATCCTATCCTCGCGCAAGCGGCCCAGACGAGACCTGAGCCGCCGGATCTGCGAGGCCTTGCCCACGACATGAGGCCCGACAAGCTTCAAAAAGCGCTCCACCGACTCCCGCGTGATCAGATGCACCGCATAGCCCAGGCGATAGTCTCCGCGGTACTTGAAGGTCTTCTCCGCGACGCGGCTGAGTATCCCGAGCCGCAGGAGGAGCTCCTGCACGTCCGCGGCAAGGCGCGAAGAGGAAGTCGCGTAGAAGGGGACATGGTTGTCCCGGGTGCAGACGAAGCCGTCTCCCGCCCAGAGCCTGCCTGCCAAGACGGCCAAACCTCCGGCGTCCAAGGAGAATGCCGCGCCTGGAACATGCTTTTTTGTCGCTTTAAGTCCTGAGACCCCGAGCGAGTCCAACCAAGCGCGGGCGCCGGAAATACCGCGTCCGCCGGCGTTGCGCGCGTATATCTCATGGAGCCCGCGGCGGCGGCGCACGGTGGCGGCGGTGTTCGGGAATGCGCGCAGCGAAGCGAGCATGTCGGCGGCTTGCCGACGGGATTTGGTGTAGAGGTAGAAACCCGATGGATGACAGGTGTTGCCTTCCGAAAGCACCCAGCCCAACAGCGCGGCCCGCCGCCGGGGCCAGCGCGTCCCTCCGGGGATGGGGAGAGCCCTGGGGACCGCGATGCGGTCGCCGGACCTCAGATCCTTCAATTCCTTCCAGCCGCCGAAAGTGTAAAAAGGGTGGTTGCCGGTAGCCCGAATCTCCTTGCCGAGCGCGGTCCGCAGCCGGAAAACCGGCTTCTCGCCGTTGGACCATGCGTGCCGAACGCGACGGATGACGACCTTCCCATCCGGGCCGAGCGCGCACACCCGGACCTTGCGGCCGGAGCGGCAGAGCTCGGCCGCGGTCCAAGGGCGTCCGGTCCCGGCGTCGAATATCCGGGTCGAGCCCGCCACGCATTTATTGAACCCATAGCCGCCGAACTTGTCGATCTGGCTGTAGATCTTGTCGGCGAGCTTGGCGTCGATGCCGTTCTTCTTGCAGCCCTCCACGAAGCGCCCTCTCTGCTTCTCCATCTCCTCGGGGATCTTCTTGCCCATGGCCTTGCGCAGGCCGTCGGCTTCCCCCGGGGTGAAGGAGGCCAGGCTCTTGGCGATCTCCATGACCTGTTCCTGGTAGACGATGCAGCCGTAGGTGTCCTTGAGGATGGGCTCGAGCTTGGGGTGGTCGTAGCGCACCTTCTTGCCGTGCTTGCGTTCGACGAAGAGGTCCAGCATGCCCGCCTTCATCGGCCCGGGGCGGTAGAGGGCGAGCACCGCCGAGATGTCGTCGAATGCGGTCGGCTTGAGGCGGCGCAGGAGGTCGCGCATCCCCTCGGAGTCGAGCTGGAACACCCCCAGCGCCTTCCCCGAGGCCAGCATCCGGTAGGTGCGCTCGTCGTCCATGGGCAGGCGCTGGATGTCGAAGGCCGGGTCGTGGCGGGCCCGCACCAGCTCGACGGCATTGGCGATCACGGAGAGGTTGCGCAGCCCCAGGAAGTCCATCTTGAGCAAGCCGAGCTTGGGCAGCACGTCCCCATCGTACTGCGTCGTGACCACCCCGGAAGACCCCTTGGCCAGCGGGGCGTAGCGGTAGACCTCCTCCTGGGTGATCACGATACCGGCGGCGTGCACGCCGGTGTGCCGTTTGAGTCCCTCGAGCTTGCGCGCGAGGTCGAGGAGCTGCTTGATCCGCGGCTCCTTGGCCGCCTCGGCGAGCTCGGGGACGTCGGCGAGCGCCTTGGCGATGGTGCCGTCGGGGCCCCCGGGGATGAGCTTGGCGATGCGGTCGACTTCCGCCAGAGGCACGCCCAGGACACGGCCCACGTCGCGCACGGCCAGCTTGGCCCTCAGGGAGCCGAAGGTGACGATCTGGGCCACGCGGTCGGCGCCGTACTTGCCGCGCACGTACTCGATGACCTTGTCGCGGCCTTGGTCGGAGAAGTCGATGTCGAGGTCCGGCATGCTGCGGCGGTCGGGGTTGAGGAACCTCTCGAAGAGCAGCTTGTGGCGGATGGGGTCGACGGTGGTGATGTCCAAGGCGTAGGAGACCACCGCGCCCGCGCCGGAGCCTCGGCCCGGCCCGACGGGTACGCCGTTCTGCTTGGCGTAGCGGATGAAGTCCCAGACGATGAGGAAATACCCCGAGAACCCCATCTTCCGGATGACGCTCAGCTCATAGGCCAGGCGGGAGGCATAGGCCTCCTCCCCGTCGACCCCCAGCCGCTTGAGGCCCTCGCGGCAGAGCGCCTCGAGATAGGAGTCCTGCGTCTTGCCGGGCGGGACGGGGAAGTCGGGCAGGTGCATCTTGTCGGTCGGGATGACCAGGTGGCAGGAGTCGGCGATGCGCAGGGTGTTCGAAACGGACTCCGGGGCGAAATGGAAGAGCTTGGCCATCTCCTGCGGCGACTTGAAATAGAACTCGTGGCTCTCGAAGCGCAGGCGGTTGGTGTCGGAGATCAGGCGCCCCGTCGAGATGCAGACGCGCGCGTCGTGCGCCAGGACGTCGCCTTTGCCGCCGTAGTGGCAGTCGTTGGTGGCCACCAGGGGGATCTTCGTGCGCTCATGGATCTCCAGCAGGCCCTTGAGCACCTGGCGCTGCTTCTCCAATCCGTGGTCCATGATCTCCAGGTAGAAGGCGTCCTCCTCGAGGATGTCGCGGTATTCGGCGGCTAGGCGCATGGCCGACTGCATGTCGCCCCCGCCCAGGGCCTGGCAGAGCTCGGATTTCAGGCAGCCGGAGAGGACGATGAGGCCCTTGGCGTGCTCGGCCAGAAGCTTCTTGTCGATGCGGGGGTCGTAGTAATGGCCTTCCAGGAACCCCTTGGTGGAGAGCGCCATGAGGTTCTGGTAGCCCTCGAAGCTGCGCGCGAGCACCGTGAGATGGCAGTTCTCTTTTTGCGAGCCGCCCCGGTCGAGCCTGGACCCCTTGGCCAGGTACATCTCGCAGCCCACGATGGGCTTGATGCCCACGGCGTTGCATTGGGTGTAGAACTCGAAAGCGCCGTAGAGGTTGCCGTGGTCGGTGAGGGCCAGGGCGCGCGCGCCCCCGTGGGCGAGGCCCTTGAGGAGCTCGGAGGGCTTGCCGTCATGGTCCGAGAAGCGGGTCGTCCCGTCCAGGAGCGAGTACTCGGAATGGTTGTGCAGGTGGATGAAATCGACGGGGGTCTTGTTCATTGTCGTCGCGGGAGCTATTGGGCTATAATCGGGGCGTGTCCCGCTCCATGAAGGAGACCTGCCTGCGCAGGAAGACCGTCTACGCGGGCAACGCCGTCGATTTCCGAGTGGACACCGTGCGCCTGCCCAACGGCAAGCGCGCCCCCCGGGAGTTCCTCGACCATCCCGGCGCGGTGGCCGTCGTGCCCTTCCTCGACCCCGAGACCCTGGTGCTGGTGCGGCAATACCGCTACCCGGTCGGCCGCGTGACGCTCGAGATCCCCGCCGGAAAGCTCGACGGGCGGGAGGGGCGCCTCTCCTGCCTCAAGCGCGAACTGCGCGAGGAGACGGGCTATACGGCGGGCCGCATCAAGCCCCTGCTCTCCTATTGGCCGACCCCCGCTTTCGCCAACGAGCTCTTGCACGTCTACGTGGCCTGGGACCTGAGGCCCGGAGCCATGAGCCCCGACCCCGACGAGTTCCTGGAGACCCTGGAGTTCCCCTTCGAGAAGGCGCTCGATTGGGTGCTCCAAGGGAAGATTCGGGATTCCAAGACCGTCATCTCTCTTCTGGCCTGCTCCGTCCTCCTCGGCCGCGGACGGCTCGGGCCCGGAGGGCGCAGGGAGAGGGATTATATCAAAACCGCGCCGCGGACTTCGCCGAGAGCCCGGTGAACCCCGAGGAGATCCCGGAGTGGATCCCGTTCCTTAAGAGGATCCCCCTCTTCAAGGACCTGACCGGCGAGGACCTCCGCGCGGTAGCCGAGCGGCTCAAGGCCCTCTCCCTGCCGCGGGGCGCCATCCTCTTCCACCAGGGCGACCGCGGGGACAGCTTCTATCTCATCACCTCCGGGCAGGTGCACCTGGTCATCGAACGGCAGGGGCAGAAGACGGTCGCCGCGCACCTGGGGCCGGGCGACGCCGCCGGGGAGCTGGCCCTGCTCACGGGCGAGTCCTGCCCCCACACGGCCCTGCTCGAGACCACCTCCGAGTTCCTGGTCCTCTCGAAAAAAGACTTCGCCCGCATCGTGCGCGAGAAGCCGTCTTTGCTCCTGCACCTCTCCCGGACCCTCTCGGCCAGGTTCGCGGCGGACCCGCGCTCGCGCGAACAGGGCTCGCGCACGCTCCCGCCCCAGATCCTGGTGCTCCTTTCGGCCCTCGACCCCCTCGACCGCACGGTGCTCGCCGTGCGCTTGGCGCACGCCCTTTCGGAGCAGACCCGGCGGCGGGTGCTCCTCGTCGAGATGCACGAGGAGGGAGGCTCGGCCGCGGCCAAGGCCCTGGGGCTCAAGCCCATGGCCGTCACCGAGTCGATGCTGCGCGAGGAAGACCTCCGCCACCCGGCGCTCTTGGGGCGGCTGGTGCAGGTCCACCCCTCGGGGCTGGGTCTCGTCGCCATAGCGCCCTCGACGCTGGGAGGAAGGCTCTACCGCAGCATCTTCCTCCTCATGAACCTCCTGCGCGATAACAACGACATCGTCCTCGTCTCCCTGGACGCGGCGTTCGGGGATGTGGAGCGGTCCGTGCTCTACGAGGCGGACCAATGGATACTCGCGGGCTGCCCCTCGCGCAAGGGGGTGTTCACCGACATCGAGACCCGCCTGCGGGCCTTCTCCCCGGAGCCCAAGCGCCTGACCTCGGTCTGGCTCGGCGACGAGATCCCCTCCGAGCTCATCCTCGCCCCCTCGGGGGAATGGACGCGCATCCCTTGGGCGGCGGAGATCGCCGAGCGCTTCAAGGCCGGCGACAACCCCCTGCGCGCCATGGAACGCTCTCCCCGCTCCGTCCGGGCGATCGACCGCCTGGCCCGCCGCTTCGGCCGCCTGCGCGTCGGCTTGGCCATGGGGACGGGCGCGGCCCTGGGCTTCTCCCTCGTCGGCATACTCAAGTGCCTCAAACGGGAGAACCTCCCCGTCGACATCGTGGCCGGCACTTCCATCGGCTCGCTCATCGGCGGCCTCACGGCCCTGGGCATGGAGCCGGAGGAGATCGAGGACCTCGTGACCCATGTCGACAAGGCCTGGGTCTACGAGAACCTCTTCTGGGACCTCACCCTGCCCCGTTCCGGGGTCTTCGCGGGCACCACGCTCTACCGCTTCATCCGCTCCTATTTCGGCACGAAAGAGTTCCACGACCTGGAGCTGCCCTACGCCTGCGTGGCCACCGACATCGAAACGGGCGAGGAAGTGGTGTTCAAGGACGGCCGGGTGGCGGAGGCCATCCGGGCCTCCTGCGGCATCCCGCTCATTTTCGCGCCCTTCCATTACCAGGGACGCTTCCTGGTCGACGGCGGGCTCGTCGACCCCGTGCCCATCCAGCTGGTCAGCCAGATGGGGGCGGACCTGCTGGTCTCGGTGAACCTGACCCTCCCGGCCGGGGACCGCAAGAGCGCCCTCAAGGCGCGCCGCGACGCCCGCCACCCCCTGGGCCCCATGGGCATCCCCGGCCTCCAGCAGCTCAAGGACCTCACTCTGCCCGACGCGCTCAAGGCTCCCCACCTGGGGCAGATCTTCTTCCAGATGATCTACACGATGGAATACGAGATCGCCCGCTCGCGCAGCGCGCTCGCGCACGTGGCGATACACCCCGACCTCTCGAGGTTCTCCTGGACCGAGTTCCACCGGGGCAAGGAGCTCGTCGACGCGGGCGAGCGGGTGGCGGAGGCCGTGGTTCCCAAGATCAAGGCCCTGCTCCCCTACTTCTCGGACAAGGCCAAGACGACGCTGGTGCGCTGAGCGTGCGGGTCCGACTGAGCCGCCGGGCCTTCATTCGCTGGGTCATCGCCGGGACGGTCGCGGCCTGCATCCCGGAGCCGCTTCGGGCCGCTCTGGAGAAGAGGCGCGGCGTCCCGGCGCCCCGGCTGGGCTCGGAGGGCTTTTCCCTCTGCCATGACGTCCGCGACGGCGTGTCCCTTCCGGACCCGGCTCCCTCGCTGGACTGCGGCGTCATCGTCGTGGGCGGCGGACCCAGCGGCTTGGCCGCGGCCGACCGCCTGGCCGGGACGGACTTCCTCCTGCTTGAAAAGGAGCCCGCGGTCGGCGGAAACTGCACTTTCGAGGAGTGGGAGGGGCTGCGCTACGGCACCGGGGCGGCGTGGTGCAGTCTCTTCACCCCCGAGGTGGAGCGGCTCTTCAAGCGCTGGAGATTCGAGCTCCTGCCCATCTCGGGCTACGACGCCGCGCGCTTCGAGGGCGTCTGGATCGACGACTTCTGGAACGGCCGGCCCGACAACCCCGCCCTCGACAAGCTCCCCTACCCCCGATCGGTCAAAGACGGGTTCAAGCGGTTCGCGGCCGACATCCAGCGCCTCGACCTGGAGAAGGAGAAAGCGCGGCTCGATTCGATGACCTTCGCATCGGCCCTCAAGGACTACCCGCCGCAGTTGGCGGCCTTCTGGGACTGCTTCGGCCCTTCCAACTGGGGAGCCAAGACGGGCGACACCTCCGCCTACGCCGGCTTGATGTGCGCCCGCGACTGGCCCAAGGACAAACGCTACAGCTTCGAGGGGGGGATGGGGGTGGGCGCCAAGCGCATCTATGATCAGCTTCCGGAGTCGGACAAGCGCCGCGTCCGGACCGGCGCCGCGGTCTATCGGGTGCGCCGCGGCCCCAAGGGAGCGGTGGTGAACTGGTTCGAGGATGGGAGCGCCCGGACGGCCCGGGCCAAGGCGGTGGTGATGGCCGCCCCCAAGTTCATGGCCCGCCGTTTAGTCGAAGGGCTCCCCGAGGCGCAGTCCGCGGCCATGGGCGCGATGCGCTACGCCCCCTATCTCATGGTGAACCTCTGCTTCGAGCGGGCCGTATGGAGCCGGGCCTACGACAACTACCCGGTCGGGGCGCGCGCCTTCACCGACTTCATCCCCGCGGACTTCGTCCGGGTGGGCCGCGCAGGCAAGCCCGGCCGGCGGCAGGTCATCACCGTCTATTGTCCTCT
>CAYWAR010000030.1:8766-14094 GCA_964455765.1 uncultured Elusimicrobia bacterium | reverse complement strand
CCTTGGCCGCTTCGGCCGCCTTTTCCGCCTTCTTGCACCCGGACGCCGCGGCCAGGAATGCCAAGACGATAAGGAGATATCTCATGCCATGAGTATGCATCGCCGAGTCGATTTCGTCAAGAACTCCACAGGCGACCCTCTCGCAATCGAGGCATCCGTGGTGTATGATGATTCCCGGGGAACATGAAAGCCGTGGATTTAATCAACCGGGCGGCCGCGGGCATCGCCGGAGCGGCATTGCTGGCCTCCCTCTCATGGGTCACCCGCGGATTGGTCCCTCCGGCGTTCATGGGGCTCTCGGCCTACGCATGGCCCCGCGCTCGGGCCGAAGTCGTCACCAACAAACTCCACAAACACCTCGTGGAGAATGACCCGGACCATAGGCGGAGCATTCCTTCTTTCACGCACACGCTGGAGTTCGAGGTCCGCTTCAACGCGCCCGGCCCGGAGGCCCAGGCGCTGAGCGCCTCCCGCTTTAACGCCGCGCCCTCCGGCATGAACCTCGGCTTCCTCGCCGGGTCACGGCACGCCTGGCTCGCGAAAGCCGATCCCCTCTACGTGCGCTGCAAGCCCGGCGGCTCTTCGGATTGCCTGGTCGAGCCCGGCGTCCCATTCGAGGTCGCCTGGCTCGCCATGACCCTGCCCCTTCTCCTCTGTCTGGCCGGGGCCTGCGCCGTGAGAGCCTTGAACCTGCCGACACGCTCGCTTAAGCCTTACCAGGGGAGATTGCTCCGCTCCTTCGCGATATGGTCCGGACTACTGCTGTTCGGATTCCTTGTTTTCCCGCTCTTCCCTACGCTCGTCGGGAAAGGCCTGGGCTTCTCGCCGACCGGGTCCTGGATCGCGCTCTACGCCTTGGCATGCCTTCCGCTAGGCGAGCGTTGGGCGCGCACGATGGGGGCTTAGGGCCTCTCGCGAACGAACTGCACGGTGTGGCGCCTGCCGCCTTCCGAGAATCTCAGGGTCAGCACGGCGCGGCTCCCCTCTTCGATGCGGATGAACCGCTCCCGCGGCTGCCAGGCCGGGTCCAGAGGCCCCCAGGCCGAGGGAGGGGTGAACACCCACTGCTCGAAGCGGAAAAGATGGTTCCCCGGCTCGATCCTCATGCCCCAGCGCTTCTCCTCCGACTTGGCCCCGACATGGGTCTCGCCGATGGCCTTTCCGTCCATGAACGCCTTCGTTTGAGAGAGCAGGTCCTCCTCGGAGCTTGCGATGGATTCCGCTACGACGAGCACGAAATCCGCGTCCATCGGGACCGGGACCGGCGGGGTGGGAAGCACGGTCGGAGCGGGCGGCGGGTCAGCGCGCAGGTCGTTCTCCACTCGCGCAGTCCCCGCGGAGATATCCGACGCGGGGGCGGCGCGCGCGGCTTCGGTCGAGACCGCCGCCGGGGCCACGGGCCCCCCGGGGGCCTGCCCGGCCGAAGATTCAGATGAGAGGAGGAGTGGAGCCCTCTCCGAGGGCTCCAGAGCAGTCTCCAGGGAAGAAGACACGGGGGCCGCAGTCGCGGCCCCGACCGAGACAACGGGCGGGCTGACGCCCGCCTGCTTGATCGCGCAAGCGCCCAGGGCCAGCGCCGCCGGAAAGAAGACGAGGGCGCGAGCGCGATTCATCGCGTTTTCACCCGGAGCGTGTACTTGTCGCGCACGTTGTTCTGCGCCGGGTCCGCGGCGGAGAGCTTCAGATAATAGGTCCCGGGCTCCAGCTCCCTGACGAAAGACAGCGATCCTCCGTTTTTCGCCGCGGTCCAAGCCTGGAGCTCGGCGTACTCCTGGTCGAAGAGAGCCGCGGCGAAGCGGACATTGACCACCCCCGCCAAGTCGATGAGGACCTCGCCTTTCGAGTAGACGTTGAACTCGTACCAGTCCTCATCGCTCTTGGGGGCGATGTAGCCGTCCACGGACTCGCCGACCTTGAGCGGCTGGGCCGAGGAGGTGGAATCGTTCGCCTCGAACTCCAGGCCTTCCTGGAACGGCGCGAGCCGGCGCGATAGCGTGTAGCTCTGGCGGCCGTCCGACTTCTTGCCCGTCTTCTCGGCTACGCTCAGGAAATAGTCCCCCTTCACCACCCCGGAGCCCGTGAGCGTCTCGGGCTTGCCCTTGCCCATGTCGTCCACGCGGACCAAGGGGATGCCGAGTGAGTCGCGCAGGGTCAATTCCAGGTCCATCGAATCCGGGCCTTCCAGGCCGGCGCCCAAGACCTGCTTGGAATCGCCCTCGACTCTCACCAGGAACCAGTCCTGGTCCCCCTCGGGCGAGATCGTCCCGGTGACGCTGCCCGCGATGAAGGGCGTGGCGTCCTGGCGCTGTTCGTTGGGCTCGAACTCGCTCTTGCCCTGATAGGGCAGGAGCTCGGAGAGCATCTCGTAGGGCTTCAAGGCATTGCCCGTCCTGCGCTTGGCCGCGAGCCGCAGGAAATATCTCGCCGGGCCGCGCACGCCGAACCCCTTGAGGCTCTCCCCCTCGCCGGCGCCGCCCGTGTCCGACTCGCGGATCTTGTAGGCGTTGAGATCGTAGACCTCGATGGAGAAATCCACGCCCGGAACCCCGCCCACGCCCAGGTTCAGCAGGGAGAGGCCGGGCGTCTGGACCTCCATGCGGTACCAATCCGATTCCGCGTACTCCGTATCCCCGGAGAGCAGATTCCTCGCGGGATGGAAATGCCCCCGCGTGAGACCCGGCAGCTCCATGGGGCTCGCGGTCTGCGGGCTGTCGTCGGGCTCCCTCTCCCTCCCCGCGGGCGGCTCGACGGCGGTCTCCAGGACATAGGCCTGGGAGGAGCCCGCCTTGGGGCTCTTATTGGAAATTTCGATGAAGCAGTCCCCCTCGGGCGCCCAGAGGTCCAGGGCCTGCTCATCTCCCCCCTCCCCGGTCTCGTCGTAACGCTTGAGCTCGCGGCCGTCCCCCGCGCGCACGGAGAGGACGAAATCCACGCCGCGTATGCCCCCCACCCGGGCGGAAAGCACGCCTTCCTTGCGCACCGCGAGGCGATAGACGTCCTTGTCCCCCGGCCCCGCGACGGTCCCCTGCGTCTTGCCGGGCTTGACGCGCGTGGCCGAACCCTGGTCGTCGTTGGGCTCCTTCTCGCGCGAGGGACCGCAGGCGCAGACGAGCGAAGCCGCGAGGAGGAACAAGACGGCGCGGGGCTGGAGCATGGTTGGATTCTACTTTTTGCCCTCGGCGGGGGCAAACCCGCGGGCCGGCCGGTCGCGATAGGCCGCCTTGACGAATTCCATCCAGATGGGCGCGGCCGTCGACCCCCCCGCCTTGCCGTGCCCCAGGGAGAGCCGCATGTCGTCGTGCCCGATCCACACGGCCGCCGAGAGTTCCGGGGTCACGCCCGCGAACCAGGCGTCCTTATACTCATTGGTGGTCCCGGTCTTGCCCGCGGCCGGGAGATTGAACCCGGTCTTGAGCGCGGCCGCGCGAGCCGTTCCTTCCGGCCCCAAGACCCCCCGCATCACCTCGACGAGTGTCGCGCAGGTCTCGGGCCTGAGGGCCGCCTTCCCCTCCGGCCGGGAGCTCCAATCGCGGATCACCTTGCCTTCCCTATCCTCGATCGTCGAGATGAGATACGGCTCCCGGGAGACTCCGCCGTTGACGAAGACCCCGTAGGCCCGGGCGAGCTGGAGCGGGGAGAGGTCCAGGGTGCCCAAGGCCAGGGAGAGATTGCGCGGGATGGACGCCGGGTCGGCCCCGGAGGCGTCGGCGAGGATGCGGATCGTCTCATCGAGGCCCGCGGCCTCCAGGAGCTTGACCGCGATGGAATTGAGCGACTTCCATAGGGCCAGAGCCAAGGTGACCTTCCCGTGGTATTTCCCGCCGTAGTTCTGGGGCCTCCAGGTCCGGCCTGCGCCCACGCGGTATTCGACGGGCGCGTCCTCCAGCTCGTCTTCGGGCTTGAAGCGGCCCGATTCGAAGGCGGCCGCGTAGATGAAGGGCTTCACCGAGGAGCCGATGGGCCGGGAGCTGTAGGCCCGGATGAGCTGGTTCTGAAAGCTGAAGCCGCGTCCCCCCACCAGGGCCAGCACGGCCCCGTCCTTGGGATCGACCGCCGCCAACGCTCCTTCCACGGCCATCGAGGAGGCCGAAACCCCGGCGTTGAGCTCCAAGAGGCCTTGGCGCAGGGCTTTCTCCGCGGCCCGCTGGAGCTCGAGGTCGAAAGTGGTCCTGACCTTGAGCCCGCCCTTGAGCAGGCGCTCCTTGTCGAACTCCTTGAGCAAGGCGCGGCGCAGGACCTCGACGGGATAGGGCGCCTCGTTGACGCTCATCCGCCAGAAGGAGTTCTCAGGCTCGGAGAGCCGCCGGTTGAAACCCCGCCAAAAATCCTCGGAGAGCGTCTCGACGGAGGACTCCGGAATGAAGCCCGTCTTGGCCATGCGCGCGAGCACCGTGCGGTGGCGCGCCCCGGCGAGGGCTTGGTCGGCGAAGGGCGAGTACTTGTTGGGGCTGGCCACGATCCCCACCAGCATCGCGGCCTCGGCCAATTCGAGCTCCTTGGCGGACTTGTCGAAGTAATAACGCGAGGCGGATTCCACGCCGAAGGCTCCGTGGCCGAAATAGGCGAAATTGAGATACATGAGGATGAGCTGGTCCTTGGTGAATTTCTCCTCGAGCTTGCGGGCGCAGAAGAGTTCGTAAATCTTCCTCCCATAGGTCTTCTTGCGCGTGGTGAACATCATCTTGGCGAGCTGTTGGGTCAGGGTGCTGCCGCCCTGCTTGGGGCTCATGCTCTTGAGGTTGACGAGCATGGCCCGGGCGATGGCCCGCCAGTTGACGCCCTTGTGCCGGTAAAAGGTGCCGTCCTCCGTGGCCACCAGCGCGCGCTTGAGGAACACCGGCAGGTCGGCGGCGTCGTTGACGTAGAGCCCCTTCTCGGCCAGGAACTCACCCATCAGCCTGCCCCGGGCGTCGTAGATGCGGGTGGGCACGGCCTCCACCGAGAGCTTGGAGGCCATGTAGGGGACCTCGAAGGCCTCGTCCTCCGAGAGCAGGTACTCCTCGCGTCCCGGAGAGGTCACGGTGAGATAATATTGGTCCATCTTCTCCACGATCGACGCCTCGCGGCTCTTGAATGTCCAATAACCCCAGGCAAAGAGGAGGCAGACCCCGAGCGGGACCAGGAGCAGGGCCAGGAGCGCGGCCGCCAAGACCGTCGCGAAGCCCCCCGTCCGCGGCGCGCGAAGCGCGCCGCGCGTTTTCTCGATTTCCATCGCCGTGTAAGTTATATCAATATTCATGCCAATAGCGGCGGTCTTGCCCGGTGGGGGGGAAAAACGGGGGGTGTTGGGCCCCGGGGGGGGGGGGGGGGGGGGTTGGGGGGGGGGCC
>CAYWAR010000030.1:0-8756 GCA_964455765.1 uncultured Elusimicrobia bacterium | reverse complement strand
TTTGCGGGTCGGGTAATCCCCCATGATTTTTGCCCAACGGGGCGCTTGGGGGACGGCTCTTGCGGCGGGACCGCGCAATCTTGCAACATGGAACGAATGAAGACCCTGCTCATCAAGAACGCCCTGCGCGTGGCCCTCATGGACGACGCCGGCACGGAGATCGAGGGCGGGGACGTCTACGTCGAAGGCAACGCGATCAAGAAGGTCGGCAAGGACCTTCCCTTTCGCGCCGACCGGGTCCTCGACGCCAAAGGCTGCGTGGTGCTCCCCGGCTTCATCAACACCCACCACCATCTCTACCAGACGCTTACGCGCAACCTCCCGGCGGTGCAGGATCACAAGCTATTCGACTGGCTTACCTACCTTTATACGGTCTGGCGGAATCTGACCCCGGAAGGGGTCTTCGTCAGCGCCCAGGTGGGGCTCGGCGAGCTGCTCCTCACCGGCTGCACCACGAGCTCGGACCACTTCTACCTCTTCCCGGGAGGCAAGAGCGCGGACCTCATCGACCGCGAGATCGAGGGCGCGCGCTCGGTGGGCATGCGCTTTCACGCCTGCCGGGGCTCCATGTCGCGCGGCAAGTCCAAGGGCGGCCTCCCCCCCGACGACGTGGTGCAGACCGAGGACGAGATCATGAAGGACTGCGAGCGCCTGGTGCGCGCCTACCATGATCCCAGGCCCCTCTCCATGACGCGCATCGCCCTAGCCCCCTGCTCCCCCTTCTCCGTGACCACGGAACTGCTCAAGCTCACGGCCAAGATGGCCACGGAATGGGATGTGCGCATGCATACCCATCTGGCCGAGACTTTAGATGAGGAGCAGTATTGCCTGGAGCTCCACAAGCTCCGGCCGCTCGCTTACATGGAGTCGGTGGGCTGGCTGGAGGACGGGCGGAGCTGGTTCGCCCACGCCGTGCATTTGAACGAGGAGGAAGCCCGACTCATGGGCAAGACCCGCACAGGTGCGGCCCATTGCACGACCTCGAATCTGCGCCTGGGCTCGGGCATCGCCCCCATCCGCATGTATCTGGGCCACGGCGTTCCCATCGGCCTGGGCGTCGACGGCTCGGCCTCCAACGACTCCTCCTCCATGCTGGCCGAGGCCCGGCAAGCCATGCTGGTCTCGCGGGTGAAGGCCGGGGTCTCTTCCATGCCCGCGCGCGACGCGCTCAGGCTCGCCACCCGCGGCGGCGCCCAAGTCCTGGGCCGCGACGACATCGGCGAGCTCGCCCCGGGCAAGGCCGCGGACCTAGCCATCTTCGACTTGAACGGCATCGACTTCGCGGGCGCCTGGGCCGACCCCGTGGCCGCGGTGCTCTTCTGCGGCGCCTCGCACAAGGCCCGTTGGGTGCTCGTCAACGGCGAGGTGGTCGTGGAGGAACGCCGCCTGGTCCGAGTCAATGAGGAGTCGGTCGCCCGCCAAGCCAACACCCTCTCCAAGGAATTGCTCGAAAAATCCTCCTGAATCGCGGCAAACGCTCCCGCGTTTCTCGCGATTCTTGGAAGCCCCAGGGCGTCGGCTTCATCGACTCCGCACACATGCCCTTGAAGCCGCCGGATACCCCTGCTACAATAGTATCGGCGATGACCATTACCACTCTCGTCCAAACGATTCGACACCTTCCCGACAAGGCTCGGATGAAGTTATTTGACAGCCTCGGCTCTTCCCTAGAGGACTATCTCCTCGCCAAGATAGCCCACGATCGCTTTTGCGCGACTCCCCAAAAGCGAATCTCCTGGGCCGACCTCAAACCCTGAATTATCCTACGAGGGGATCGCATTGCAGCGTCGCCTGCTCTGACGCCGCCCTCAGCCGCGGGCTGGCAGAAGCACTTCAGTAAGTCAACATCTGACACCGACGGTACCGGAAACAACTCACCCCATGGTCGTTGACCATCCCGACCGCCTGCATGTGGGCGTAGATGATGGTGCTGCCGACGAATCTGAACCCGCGCCCCTTCAAGTCGCGGCTCAAGGCGTCCGATTCCGGAGAGGTCGCGGGGATGTCCTTCATCGTCCTCCTACGGTTGACGATGGGCTTCCCGCCCACGAATCTCCACACATACGCGTCGAAGCTCCCGAACTCTTTCTTGACGGCCAGGAACGCCCCGGCGTTGCCGACGGCGGCGCGAACTTTCAGGCGGTTGCGGATGATGCCGGGGTCTTTGAGCAAGGCCTGGACCTTGCGCTCGTCGAAACGGGCCACCTTGGCCGGGTCGAAGCCCGCGAAAGCCTTCCGGTAGCCTTCGCGACGCTTCAAGATGGTGGCCCAGCTCAACCCCGCCTGAGCCCCCTCCAGGATGAGGAACTCGAAGTGCTTGCGGTCGTCATGGACAGGGACCCCCCATTCGCGGTCATGGTAGTCCCGGTAGAAGTCCCCCACCTCTTCCGCCCATGCGCAGCGGACGGCCGCCGACGCGGATCGCCGGATCATCCCCCCACCAGGACCCTGCCCCGACCTTCGGAGCCCGGCCGAAGATGTTTTATACGGGAAAGTATCCCTTCACCCATTCAAAATATCGGCCCACATCCTTGACGACGGAGGCCGCCTCCGCCTCGCGGAACTCCCGGCTATCGTATTCGACCCGGCTTTTTTCACCGAGGACCCTGCCTAGGCGCTGAGACTGGGTCCCGACATCGGGGTCGTCGATGTTTTCTTTGAGCAGCCGCACCGCCTCCATGTGGCTTTCACCGGAAGAACGGACTCGCGCCTTCTTCCCAAGCAGGGCATCCGTCGCCGAGATGGCGCAATGGACGCCCGCCAAGCCCGCGGCGTTCCAGCGCCCCTTCTGGAAAGCTTCCGCCATCGTCAAATAGAATTCCTCGGCCTTCTTAAGATATGAAAGCGCCTCTTGTCCGCTGACCGATCTAGCGCTTCTTTTCTTCGGACTCATTGAGCAAGGCCTCGGACAACGGCTTCCCCGACACCACGCGCGCCTCGCGCACCATCGATCTGATCAGCTCGTCTCCATTCTCCAGCCGGTCCGCGAATTCAGCCGCTCCGATCACATAGGGCGCGAGCTGGACGCCGAACAGATCGTAGAAATCCGCGGCGCTCGCCTGAAGGGACTCCTTGACCTTGGGCGCGCTGCGCGGATCGCTGAGCAGGACCAGGACATCGAGATCGCTTCGAGGGCTCGCCTCGCCCCGCGCATAGCTTCCGAAAATAGCCGCGGAAACGCATTTTTCGCGCCCGATGGAGCTCATGATGCGATGGCCCATCGCGCTTGCCAGAAGCTCTTCTTTCCGGAACAGCTTTCCCAGCGCGGCGGAAACGATGTATCGCTTGCGGCTGATCGCGAATTGATGGGTGCTTCCAACGGAGCGCTTGCGAAGGATTCCCGCTTTGACAAGCTGGGTCAGCGCCAGCGAAGCCGCCCTGGGGCTGAGCCCCGCGCGGCGGGCGACCTCCCGTCCGCTCAGCTCATCCTGAGCGAATAGGACCCTAAGGACGGAAACCTTCGAATGCGGCCCGAGAATCTCATCGAGCGCACGGGATAGTCTCATGGGGTGGACTGTATACTATTATATACAATCGTATAATATAGTATACAGTAACTATCCGCGCCGCGCAAGCCCTGTTTTTCTATTCATGGCCTGAGAGCCGCATGCCCCCGCCCTCGGCGTTGAGATAGACCCAGTTGAGGCGTATCTTATCGCCCTCGAACTCGATGCGGTCCATGCCCAAGCCGCGGACCTCCCGCTTCCCGTTGCCGAAGCGGAAGCGGTAGCAGACCGAAAAGGAGCCCGGGCGCTCGTGCGAGAGCACCTCGTCGGGCGACCACTCCTGGCTCGGCCACTTGCGGAAAAGCACCCTCAAGTATCTTTGGAAATCCGCGTTCGTCTTGATCCCCTCCGGCACATTGGGGTCGCGGTAGTCCAGTCGCTCGCTGTAATGTGAAGCGACCTCCCCGGCATCCGCCCGGTTCCAAGCCCCAAGGCAGTCCTCCAGAAGCCTTGTGTAGTCTGCCGCACTCGAAATGTCGGCCATGCCTAGGGCCTCGCCTTCCCCTTCTCGAAGGTGGGCATGATGCGCTTCATGAAGCCGTCGAAGAGAGGCACGGTGAATGCCGTATCCCCATGCGCAGGACTATAGACCATACCCTTGGAGATCAACGTGTTTCGCATGGGCGCGACCGTGCTGACTTTCTTGCTTAGTAAAGTGGCGATGTCGCCGGAGCGATGCGGGCCTGGCCCCAGTTCCGCCATGGCCCTCATATACCTCTTTTCCGCCGGCGTCAGGCGGTCGAAGCGGACTCTGAAGAAACTATTATCGAGAGCGGCCAGAGCGGCCGCCGTTGCCCGTTTTGCGTCGTCGACTTTTATCGGAGAGGATGCGGCGATGTCCCAGCTATGCTTACCCCACTCTTGCAGGAAATACGGATAACCCCGTGTTTGCCGCAAGATCGATTCCACCGCCGCCGCGTCGTATCGGGCCCCCTCTTTCCCGGCAGGAACGCAAAGCGCATCGCGCGCGGCGGCATCATCGAGGCTGTCTATATGTACGAATTCAAACAGTCTCTCGGCATATGATTTGGCGCGCCCGGTTTGTCCGAGCAGTTGAGGCAATCCAGCCGCGGCCATCGTCACCGGAAGCTGATTTTGACCGGCCCGATGCAGCGCGGTAATAAGCGCCGCAAGCTGCTCCTCTTTCACATACTGAAGTTCGTCGATAAAGAGCACTACGGCGGTTTTACCATCGAGCGCGGCTTCGCCCACGCTATTCAAAAGATCGGCGAGATCCGTTTCAAGATCTCCGCTATCAGCCAAGCCCTTTTTCGGCTTATAGTCCATTGCCACTTCGATATCGTGGTACTTGACCTTCATCGCGCCGGCAAAGCTGGCGAGAGAGACAAGAGCCGTTTCGAGGCGGGCGCGCACGGCCTTCCCCGCGCTCAGCTTGATGAGGGCCGCCCGGAGCGCAGGCGCAAGAAGAGCGGGAAGCGAACGGTCTTCGGGCGCTTCGATCTGAACACAGGAGAAGCCGCGAGCTTCGGCATCTTGCCGGACTTTGGTTAATAAAACGGTCTTTCCGACGCCGCGAAGTCCGTAAAATATGAAACTCCGGGCGGCTCGGCGCTCGCGTATCCGGTCCAGCGCGATAGCGGCGCGCTCCAGCAGATCTCCGCGGCCGGCCAATTCCACCGGGGGAGTTCCGGCGCCGGGAGCGTAGGGATTCTTTCGCGGATCCATATATAGTGATATTAGGCTAAGTTACCGTATAAACATAATATCACCTAAACTCCAAATAATCAATCGGGTCCCCGACCGCGGGACTTGGGCGAATCAAGCCGACGTCAGCTCGGATCACTTCTCCTTGCGCTTGCCTAACACGCCGGCTTAAGGACCAGTTTAAACCCCAGGGCTTCAATGAGCTGTCGCAAGCTATGGAGCCGCGGGTTTCCAGTCTTGGACAGCATTCTAAACAGATGTTCCCTGTTGAGGCCGGCCTTTTTTGCGAGCTGGCGAAGCCCGCCGTGGACCTGGGCCACATCGCGGACGGCGAGCATAAAGGCCCCCTCGTCCGGGTCTTCGAGGCAGGCATTCAGGTAGCCGACGGCGTATTCGGGATCCTTGAGCCGCCGCAGAAGGTCGTCATGATAGCTGATGGCCGCTTTCATTCGCGCGTCCACTCCCTGAACAGACATCGGCCGGGGCTTGTCTGGTAGTAATAAACGACTACAGCGTCAATGCCCACGGAGTCTCTGCTATATAGTAGCTGACAAGCTACTATACATTAAGGGTATAGATGCGCCCCTGGATGCCCGTGCGCAAGGCGCTGGAATACTTCCGGAGCGATATCCGCCAATTCAAGGAGCCGCCGGGCGGCGCCGGATGGGGACTTCTGACCCTGTTCCCACGCCCGGACAGTCGAGGCGGTGACGCTCAACAGCGAGGCGAAAACCGGCTGGCTCACGCCGAATCGACGCTTCCGAAGTCGGGCGATCTGTTCCTTGCGCCACGACCTTGCCGGCTGCGGGATTTCGAGCGTCGACCGGCGCAGTTTTTTGGTCCCACGAGCGTCCTCAACGGCCTCTTTCAGCCCGATGATCAACTCCCGTCCCAGCCTTGTAGCAGACATATTACTTGGCCTCCTTCTTCAACTCCTTGACCATGGCCCTCAAAACCCGCTTCTCCCCGGGTGAGATATCGTCCTTTTCATCCTTGCCGTAAAGGGCGAGCAGGTAGGTCTGCTCGATTCCGGGCAGGTCCAAATAGATCACTCGGTACCCGCCGCGTTTTCCCTTGCCGCGGCTTGGGGCAATCCTGGCCTTTCGAAGCCCCCCTGTGCCTTGGATGACCGAACCGGCTTCGGGATTTCTGAGCAGTTCCGCCTGTATCAAGAGCAATGTGCCGGGAACTCCCTTGTCGACCCGCCTCTGAAAAGACCCCGTCTCGACAAA
This sequence comes from uncultured Elusimicrobia bacterium, assembly GCA_964455765.1. Taxonomy (GTDB): domain Bacteria; phylum Elusimicrobiota; class Elusimicrobia; order UBA1565; family UBA1565; genus CAYHRV01. The sequence continues at coordinate 2,353 of CAYWAR010000030.1, read as the reverse complement.
GACGCGCTTCATACTACTTAGTAGTATATACTACCAAGTGTTATATATCAAGACCCCGCCCTTTCAAGTTCATCGAACCTCTTTTTGATCCTGTTCATATCCCGCGCAAACACATCTCTCTTTCCGTACCGATGTGCCCATGAGTAATGGTGAATTTTAACGGCGCGGGGGCGGAACTCCCCCGGAAGCCACCGCTGAAGTAAGTAAAAAGTCTCCCTTCCGAACGCAACGATTGTATGAGGATGGAGAATCCGGACTTCTTTCGCGAGATACGCTTTATGAATGTTGACCAGTTCGGGGATCGCGAAGCTCTCGGCCACGTGACTTCCGCTGAGTCGAATCTTCATGAGATCCGTCAGGTGGGCATTGCCGAGCCCATGTCGACTGAGGGTTTTATAGAGCATCACATCCGCTTTGGATGGAAATGTTCCCATGCTGGGATTAAGTCCGACAAACATGATCCGAGCATTACCGCGCCAGCCTTTCACCCCATCGTGTTCCGGAAAGAAGTACGCATCGCGCCACTTCTTGATGCACAGCTCCTCAATGATTTGTCGTCTGAGTTGGTTAAGCATTTTCCCTCGATTCGCCCGACTATAGCCTACTCCCGTGTTAGCATGGCCAGCAGGGGATATCATACCACGGAAAATGTCGCGGCCTTCAGGGTTTCTCTCGCCGGATGGTCGGCGGGAGCCGGCGATATGCCGTCTGGCCGGTCCACTTATCCCCGAAGCGCGAGAAACGCGCAGCGTTTGTCGCGCTTCGGGTCTACGCGCTCAAAATGATAATATCACGGGAATGGCCCAAGTCCTGGTCAAGCTATACACGACCTTGAAAGACCGCCTGAAGAAACCGCAGATGTGGATCGAGGCGCGCACGGCCGGGGACGTCGTCCGGCAGATCGCGCGGGAAGGAGGGCCCGAGGTGGCGGCCCTGCTCGTAGATGAGCAAGGCTTTCCCAAGAACCATTTCATCCTCACTCTGGACTCGGAGATACTCGACCGCTCGGCGCTGGATAAAACGGAATTAAAAGAGAACAGCGTGCTCCACATATTTCCCCCCATTTCCGGAGGTTGACATGACGACCGCCATAAAAGAATTTCAATATCCGAACACCGTGAGCCAAGCCGCGGGCCTGCTGGCCAAGGGCCGGGGCAAGGCCATCGCCCTGGCCGGCGGGACGCGCCTGCCGCGCGCCTTTCCGCCCTCCGCCGAGGTCGTCGTGGATGTATCCTCCTTGCCCCTGCGCCACATCCGGGCGGACTCGAATTGGCTGCGCATCGGCGCGCTCTGCACCTTCGAGGACCTCATCGCCTCCCCCGTGCTCGGCCGCTGGGCCGGCGGCGTGATCGTGGAGACCGCCCGGCTGGGGACCAGCGCCCCCGCGCGCGCCATGGGCACGGTGGGCGGCAACATCGTCCGGCCCTTCGCCATCAACAATCTGCCCCCGCTCTTCCTGGCTTTCGGCGCCCAGGTGGCTTACCATGACGGCCTCCGGGAGAGATCGATCCCCTTCTCGGACCTCATCAAGCCGGAGCTCATGCGGCTCATGGGGACCCGCACTCTGGTCACCGAGGTGCGCATCCCCTTGGAATCCAGACGCTGGAGCGGCGCGGCCTCCCGCTTGGCCCGCGTGCCCTCCGACTGGGACGCCGTGGTCAACTGCGTGGTCTTGCTGGAGAAGAAGAGCGGGCTCTGCCGCAAGGCCGCCATCGCCCTGGGCGCCGTGACGCCCAAGGCCCTGCGTTTCCCGCAGGCCGAGAAGCTCTTGGAAGGCAAGGCGATAGACGAGGCCCTGGCCCGGGAGGCCGCTCAGACCGTTTCCGCCGCGCTTAACCCGGCCGCGCGAGGAGTATCCAAGGACTACGCCAAGGAGGCCTCCGGCGTGCTCGTGCGCCGGGCGCTCCTGGAAGCTTTCGAGAGGGCATCATGACCAAGACGAAAAGAGAGGCCGTCAAGGCCGCGGGAGGCAGGATAACGGTCCGCTCCCGGATCAACGGCCGGGAGCGGACATTCGCGGCCAAGCCTGGGGACTACCTGCTTGACGCCCTGCGCAGGGAAGGATTCATGGGCGAAAAGCGCGGCTGCGACAACGGCGACTGCGGAGCCTGCACCGTGCTCCTCGACGGCAAGCCCGCGCTCTCCTGCCTGCTCTTCGCGGCCCAGGCCCACGGCCGGGAGATCACGACCATCGAAGGGCTGGGCACGCCGCGCGAGCCGCATCCGCTCCAGAAGGCCTTCGCCGAGACCGGGGCGACGCAGTGCGGCTTCTGCGTGCCGGGGATGATCATGAGCGCGAAAGCCCTGCTCGACAAGGAGCCGGAGCCTTCCGACGACGAGATATGCCGGGCCG
>CAYWAR010000029.1:0-14290 GCA_964455765.1 uncultured Elusimicrobia bacterium | reverse complement strand
ATGTTGTCAACCGAACCGAGGCTTCAGATGTCGCATTCTGAACTAGACAGGACAATGGTGCTTTTGCTCCTCGCCATGGCACAGTATGAGCGCAAGATGACATCCGAGCGGGTCCGCCGCAAGATCGCGTGGAGGGCCGGACAGGGCCTCTGGAACGGCCTTCCAGTGCTCGGTTACGACATTAGTCAGACCTCGAAGGGCTCGTTGGTCGTCAACCCAAAGGAGGCCGAAATCGTCCGGGCGATGTTCGAGGCTTACAAGGAAACCCGGTCATTGCGTGAAGCGTCCATAAGGCTCAATCGCTTGGGCTATCGAACCAAGAAGTTCACTTCACGTACCGGCAGGAAGCATGGGGGGAACAAGTTCAGCAAGTATACGGTCTGGCAGTGGCTTACCAACCCGGCGTACATTGGGAAGATCCGCCACAATGGGGAAATTCTTCCCGGGCGGCACCCAGCCATCATCGAGCAAAAACTATGGGACGAGGTGCATGCGATCCTCAAGGATGAGGCTCCGGGGCGCAACGGCCGAGTAGTCGAGCGCAAGCATAACTTCCTGCTAGAGAAATTGGCGTTTTGCGGCCTTTGCGGGTCCGGCATGGTCCCGTGCTATTGCAGGAGCAAAGGCGAGAGGCACTTCTATTATCGTTGCCGGGCCAAGTATGACGGGGAGAAGGACTGTAAGCTTCCGGTGGTCCGCGCCGATGAGTTGGAAGGGCTGGTCATCGCTGAGGTCCGAAAGATGGGCAATGGCCCGGAGATGGCGAGGGCCCTGGAGCATGCCCAGGCGCTGGCCAAGGGGCAAGGGAAGGAGTTCCAAGACAAGCTCAAGGGTAAGCAGAGCGAGATTGTGAGGCTTGAGAACGAGGAGCGCAACCTCCTGGCCTTCATCAAGTCCGCTGGCCTGAACGCAGAGGACGGGAAGACTCCTGCCGCCATCCTGGAGGACCTTGGAAGCCTCCGGGGACGCATTACCAAGGCACGGGAGGAAATCCAGGAAATAGAGGCCCGCCTACATTCGGAGGGAGGTTCCCGGATCGACCCCGCCGCCGTTCGGGACAGCCTAAACTTCTTCGATACCGTCTTCGACTTGCTGAGCCCGGCGGAGAAGGCGGATCTCCTGAAAACATTCATCCAGCGGGTGACCTACAGCCTGGAGAAGGTTCAAATCCAGGTCTACGATGAGCCTCTCGACCAAAAAACGAAGGAGGGCCTCGAAGGGGCCCTCCTGGTTCCTGAGCCGGCCGGTGTCAGTTCAGGTTCTCTGAGTCGTAATAAGACGCTGCCGGACTAGGATTTGAACCTAGACTAAGCGGTCCAGAGCCGCTTGTGCTACCATTACACCATCCGGCAATACGGGGGGATTCTACAAAATTTCAGTCTGGGGGGAGGCTCTTCCCGGGCCCAAGAATTCGCAAGAGCCTCGCCGGCTTGTAACATCTGCGAAACAATTATTTAATGCCTTCGTAACCCCCCGGGGCTAGAGTGAGAGCGTGATGCAGCGCCGAGAGCCGAGACAGGGATTCGCCGTCTGGGACCTTAGGCCCAGATCCAGGCGAGCCCTAGGACCCAGGAAAGAAAATCTTTCCGGGGTCAAACTATTTCATGGCTCCTCGGTGAAGCGGGGGGCGACTATGCGTGCTATATTGGCGATCGCTTTTGTGCTCGGTCTGGCGCCTTGCGCCATGGCGGAGCGCTATACCGTGACCGACGAGGGCGGCTTCGGCAACACCGGCCGCTTCATCGAGTTCGCAGACCGCTTCGGCTGGAAATCCTACGAGATCAAGTACAACCTCAAGCTCGACGCGGCCGGACGCAAGGTCGAGGACGGGTCCACTTTGGAGCTCACCATCAACAAGAACGACGGCTCCCGCTGGCGCTACCGCTGCCGGGCCGCGGCCGATAGCAAGAGCATGTGGTCGAACGTCAACAGCCTCTACGGCCAGGGCCTCTCGGTGCTCACCGAGTGCCGCATCGACCCCCGGCGCTTCGCCCGCTCCGTGGACATGGCCTCCGACCTGGTGGGGGAGCCGACTTTGGTCTTCTCCGTGGTGGTGCAGGAGGGCAAGGCGCGCGCGGGCGTTCACAAGGGCTTCTATTTCCTGGCCGCCAACGAGATCGAGTCCGGCTCCATGAACCAGTATTCGAACAAGGAGCCCGACCCCACCAACCTGGGCCTGCTCTTCAACTCTTCCGCCATGGCCTACCCGCAGCACCCCTACGCCAGGCCGACCCTGGGCTTCCTGCGATAACGCGCGAGAGCGCAAAGAGGGCCGGACAAGCGTCCGGCCCTCCTCTTTGGTAGAATCCTGCTGTCGCGGCCTGGTTCTCTCTACCGCTCAGGAGGGGTTCAGCGAGGCGTCGCCCAAGGGGGCGAAAGCCGAGCGACGACGAAATGGGGAACCTGGGTTCCCCTTGTGGAGCGCCGCGCGGAGGACTTACCTTTCGAAGCGCGGGGCAATGTTCGGCGAAGCCGAACGAGCGCACCCCGGCCAAGGCCGGGGCGCGACAGAGCGGGGTGTAGCTCAATCGGTAGAGCGCCTGGTTTGGGACCAGGAGGTTCTCGGTTCAAGCCCGAGCACCCCGAAGCTTTCTCTCATGCTCATCAAACTGCGGGTGCACCCGGAAGCCAAGAAGGACGACATCCTGCGCAAGGCGCCGGACCTCTATGAGGTATGGGTGCGCGCCCCGGCCGAGCGGGGCAGGGCCAACGCGGCCTGTCTGGCGCTTTTAGCCGGGGAACTGGGCGTCCCGGCGGGCAGGATACGGCTCATCAAGGGCGGGAAATCCCCCAGCAAGATAGTCGAGGTGCCATGATAAAGCATTGCTGGGCGGTCTCTTTGTCCGTCTCGCTCTTGAACGCGGCTCCCGCGGCCGCGGGAGCGGTGCGGAACCCCGACACCTTCATCTTCGGGGCCATCGGCGAGGTGACGAGCCTCGACCCGGCCTTCGCCTACGACGCGGTCAGCCAGGGCCTTATCTTCAACATCTATGAGACCCTTCTCGCCTTCGAGGGGGAGGGCAACGACAAGATCATCCCCTTGCTCGCCGCGCAGGTTCCCAGCAGGAAGAACGGGCTTATCTCGCAGGACGGCAGGACTTACACCTTCCCCATCCGGAAAGGGGTGCTTTTCCAAGATGGAAGCCCCATGACGCCGGAGGATGTCCGCTATTCGATGTTGCGCTTCATGCTGGTGGATAGGGCGGGGGGGCCTTCCTCCCTGCTCCTGGAGCCCATCCTGGGGCTCTCCGGCACGCGGGATGCATCAGGCAAGCATGTCGTGGACTTCAAGCAGGCCGAGCAGGCCGTGCGGGTGGAGGGGGATAAGGTGGTCATACGCCTCAAGGACCCTTTTGGGCCTTTCCTCTCCATCATGGCGCGCTGGTCCTATGTGATGAGCAAGGCCTGGGCGGTCAAGAACGGGGATTGGGACGGCCGCGAGGAGACCTGGAAGGCCTTCAACGACCCGGAGAAGACCAAGAGCTTCTTCTACGAGCACATGAACGGGACGGGGCCCTTCTATCTGGAGCGCTGGGACCGTCTTGGGCGCAACGTGGTGCTGGGGCGAAACGACAAGTATTGGCGAAAGCCCGCGTTCTTTAAGCGCATACTCATCCGCTCCGTGCCGGAGTTCACCACGCGAAAGCTAATGCTCCAGGCCGGCGACGCGGACTTGATCGAGGTGCCAAGACCCTTCATCACCCAGCTCAAGGGCATGGAGGGGGTGCGCGCGGCCGACGGCCTGCCTCGGCTGATGACGGACCCGGCGTTCTTCTTCACCTTCGACATCAATCCCTCGGCCAACCCGGACATCGGAAACGGGAAGCTCGACGGGGAGGGCATTCCCCCGGACTTCTTCAAGGACAGGGATCTGCGCAAGGGATTTGCCTACGCCTTCGACTACGAGGCGTTCCTAAAGGACACTTTCCGGGGCGTGGCCCAGAGGGCGAAGGGGCCCATCCCGCCGGGCCTGCCGGGCTCGGACCCGGCCCAACCGTTCTACGCGCGCGACCCGGCCAAGGCGGCGGAGCACTTCAAGAAAGCCTGGGGGGGGAAGGTCTGGGAGAAGGGCTTTAAGTTCACGCTGACCTACAACACGGGCGGCGACGTGCGCGAGTATTCCTGCAACATACTCAAGAAGACGGTCGAGGCGCTCAACCCCAAGTTCAAGATCGACGTGCGCGGCGTGGAGTGGGCCTCCTACCTGGACAAGGCGCAGAGGCATCTTATGCCCGTGTTCTCGCGGGGCTGGACCGCGGATTATCCGGACGCGCACAACTTCGTCTTTCCCTTCTATCACAGCCAGGGGCGCTACGCCTCGGCCCAGGGCTATCGCAACCTGGAGCTGGACAAGAAAGTGGAGGCCGCGGTGCGCGAGGTGGACCCCGTAAAGCGCGCCAAGCTCTACAAGGACATCCTGCGCCTGGGCTATGAGGAGGTCCCGAGCATACAGACCGTGCACCCGCCCGGGGTGTACGGGCTCAGGGAGTGGGTGAAAGGCTTCTACGACAACGCGGTGTTCATGGGGATTTACTTCTATCCGTTGTCTAAATGATGGTCGACTGTCCGCGAGGATAGTTGAACCCCACCTGAGAGTATGAGCTCGGTCCTGGACCGAGTCCCCTAGAGGAATTCGATGCTGTTGAGGACGCGCTCGTAGATGAGCGAGTTGCGGATGGAGACGGCGTCGGGCTTGGTGTTGTCCTTGTAGCGTCCTATGTCGGCCCAAATCTCGACGTAATTGCCGTTGTCTCGATAGCAGTGTGTGTTGAGGGTCGCCAGGTAGGACCCAGGCTGAGACTCCCGGGGGTAAGTGATACAGCGGCCTATCTTCAGCTTGAGTTGCTTGGGCGTGTTTACGAGGCGAACGCCCGGGGACTTCTTTTCCGCTGCCACGAATTCATCGAAAGTGCGCTTTTCTTTTCCATCATAGTGTTCGGAAATATATATTTCTCCCGTATCGTCCGTTTCTTGATTCGGCGGATCGACAGTCCATATTTTTTTGCTAGTTTTATTGACCTCTTTGGAAAATACTTTCCAATCAGGGGGGTGCTGAAAACGTAACCCTTGGCTTTCGTGGGTTACCCATTCATCCCGCACGGGAGTAGCATCCTTGGAGGAAAAAACTTTCTTAACTAAAGAGGTGCCTGCAACACCTAAGAAAAGGATAGTCCCGAGAATAACGAGTTGCTTATGGGTCACTTGCGGATGGTGTTGCCGGTCTCCCGGCGGAACTGTTCGTCCTCTTGCTTCATCTTGCGCAAGGCCTCGTCTCGGGCCTGTTCATATTCCTCGGTGAGTTTCACGCGGCCCATGTCTTCCATTTTATGTTTATCATTCGTCTGCTTCAATATCTCATCCGTGCCGCGAAGCCCTGATTTTAATTCATCGGATTCTGCCTTCTTTAGCTTTTGAGATGCTTCGGGATCGGAGAACTCCCCATCCCGCGGGGGGTTCTCCGAGAAGTTATCCTTCCAGATTCGGGAGGCCAGGTTCAGGGTCTGGCAGAGCCAGCCGTTGCCGTCGCAGCCCTCTCCGGTGGATTTGACCTCTTCCCAGATGCGGATGCCGATGAGTTGGGCTTTCTGCTTGATGAGCACGATGGAGAAGCCCTCGCCTTGCTCCTTGAGGTCCTGCACCTCGCTCATGCCCTGGCCCAGCACCGGGGCGACCGCGGAGGGGGACTCCTTGAAGGCCTCGCGCGGGATGACGATGACATAGATGTCGCCTTCCTTGAAGACTTTCTGCGTCTGGCCGCCCGTCGAGTCCATGGTCCGCACGTCCACGCCCTTCTCTTGCAGGGTTTTCAGCGTGGTCTCGGCGTCCGCGCCCGGGATGACCTCCACCATGAGCTTGCGGCCCGACTTGGTCCGAAACAGGCGGTTTAAGCCCTGGTCGGTCTTAAGATGCTCGAGCCGGTTGAGCGCGTCGCCGATGCCTCCGCGGCGGCGCTCGAACTCGGCGGCCTGGGGGCGGGCCGCGACATTGGCCGTCTTGGGGGGAGCCCCGGCCGATGCTTTGCCCCGTCCCAACTGGGTCTCGGCGAAGCGGAGCAGGGTCTGGGTGTTGGAGTCCTTGGGGTTGATCTTCAGGGCGCGCTTGGCGTCCTCGACGGAGTCCTCCATGCGCCCCAGCTTGTAGGCGGCCTCGGCGGCGAGGGCGTAGCCCGCGGCGCCTTGGGGCTGGAGCTCCTTGAGTTTCGCCGCCACGCGCGCCGCGTCCGTGGCCGAGCCCAGCAGCATGTAGCCCCGGCCCACTTCCTTGAGGGTGGCGGCTTCCTTGGAGCGCTCCAGGTAGGCGAGCTCGTTCTTGGCCGAGATCTTCTGCGCCGGGGCCATGGCGGAGACGACTTGCTCGAGCGTTGCGTCCTCGGGGAGATTGCCGCGCTGGGCTTCGGTGAGGTTGTTGTAGAGGAGGCCTTCGAGAGGAGATGCCGCGTGAGCTGATATGGCCGGGGAAATCAGAAAGAACGCCAACAACGCTCGGCGCGGCATCTGGGCCAAACCCTCCGGGGGGAAAGCGGACCCCCTCCACCTATTAGTGTATAACAGGGCCCGTCTTTCCCTGTCAAGGGTCCTTCAATGCAATCTTTGACGGAATCCCGAGAAATCCGACAGGATTTATCAGGATTCCGGAACTTAGGACACAGCGTCCAAGAACATGCCGGAACTCCAACTGAAAGGGGATTCCGAGCGGTAGAGCCAGGTGCGCACCTGGGTCCCGTCCGCGTGGTAGACTTCGCCGAGCTCGCCTTGCTCCGAGAGCATGCGGCAGAGGCCGTCGAGCAGGGCCTTCCTGCGGTCAAGAAGCCCCATGCGCTGGAAGGCGGAGAGCGCGAGCGCCGAGTTCCAGACCCAGACATAGCCGTCGTGGTAGCCGAGGATGCCGGCAAATAGCGAGAGCCAGCCTTTCTCGGAGAGAGGATAGGGCTGGGCGGCCCGGGGGCCGATGGGCGTCATGAGCCCCAGGCCGTCGAGGGCCTTGAGGATGCGCGTGGACTCCTCCTCGGTCGCGAAGCCCCAGGCCACGGCCGCGAGATTGCCGTCGCTGGAGAAGACCGGGTGGGAGACGGTGTCCTTGAAGAAGCCGCCCTCCTCGTCCCAGAACTCCGAGCGCATCCTGGCGGCCAGGGCCCGCGCCCTTTCGCGCCAGGGAGGGGAGGTCTCGGCTTTGCCGGTGAGGTCGAGGAGCGAGGCCATGGCGCGCTGGGCCTGCCAGAGCAGGAGCTGGGTGAAGAACACGGCTCCGCGGCGGGCCGCGATGGTGTCCTTCCAATCCGAGAACGGGGGCTGCTGAACCAGGCCGTCCGTAAGGACGGCCTCGTACCACCGCATTCCCTGCGAAAGGGCCGGGAGGACGGACTCGGCCCAGGCCCTGTCCCCGGTGTGCAGCGCGTAGCGCCCCGCGGTCCAGACGGCCAGGGCGTTGGAGTCGATGGAGAGCACCAGATGATCGGAGATGAAATTGGGCCGGAGGGGGTGGACTAAGGGGATGCTCCCCTTGAAGAAGGCGCGGCTGAAGTGGGTGAGCGTCCCGTAGGAGTCGAGCAGGCGGGGGTAGAGGCCGTCGGCGCGCCGGTTCTGGAGTATCTCATCGAGCGTGTCGCGCACGGCCGAGGCCTCCCCCAGGGCCAGGAGGCCGCCGGAGGCGAAGCAGAAGTCCCGCGTCCACACCGAGCGGAACTGCCGCGCGCCCGCGCTGAGCACGGTGCGGCCGTTGGAGAGGGGGTGCAGGTTGGCCCGCAGGGAGCGTTCGGCCACGGCCTTGGCGCGCGCGAGCGGTTCTTCGTTCATGCCCAGGGATTATATCACGGCGTCCGGTTGAAATCCCCGAGGCTCTTAGAGTCCCGCCAGCATCGTCCAGGGCAATGCGATGATCTTCGTTCCCATCCGCACGACGCTCCTCCCGGCGTGGACGAGGATCGCTCCGCCCGCCTCGGGGTGGCTTTTGAGGAAGGCTTCCAGGCCCGCGCAGTCCGCCGAGCGGGGGGAATCGGTCAGCTTGACCTCGACGGCGGCGATCCTGCGTCCCCACTCCAGCACCAAGTCCGCTTCCTGCCCCTTGATCGTCCGCCAGTGGCAGAGGCGGAGCCCGGGAGTGAGCGTGCCTCCCAGGGCCTTTAAGTGATGGAAGACCATGGTTTCGAAAAGCGCCCCGGCCTCCCGCGAGGCCTTGAGAGATTCCTCATCATGCAGGCCGCCGAGATAGGCGGCCAAGCCCGGATCGAGCCAGTGGAGCTTCGGGGCCTTGATCAGCCGCGTGGTCCGGTTGCGGGCGAAGGCGGGGAGCCGGTCGATGAGGCAGGTCGTCTCCAGGAGGTTCAAGTAGCGGTGCACCGTCGCCTGGGAAACTCCGGAGTCGCGGGCCACTTCGGTCTGATTGACCAGTTGCCCGCAGCGCAGGGCCAGCACCTCCATGACGGTGCGAAAGTCAGAGAGCGACTCGACCTGGGAGAGCTGCCTGAGATCGCGCTCCAGATACGTCGCGGCGTAGCCCTCCCACCAGCGCGTCCTGCTCTCCGCGGAGGCGAGCGTGAGCAGGCTCGGCATGAACCCCTTGGCGAGCGTCGAGAGCGGAGCCTCGGCGCGCCCCGGGAGCTCGCGCTCGCTGGGAAACCGGCCCTGCAAGACATCCTCGACCACCGAGGGCGGCGGCCGCCGGTGGATCTCTCCGGCCGTCATGGGAAGAAGCGTCAGGTAGACCGCCCGCCCCGCCAAGCTCTCGGACACCTGGCGCATCAAAAGGAGGTTGGCGGAGCCCGAAAGGACGAAGCGCATCCCGCGCGGATCCTCATCGACCGATCGCTTGACCGCCGAGAGGATGTCCGGGAGGCGTTGGACCTCGTCCAATATCACGCGGTTCTCGCCCGCCCAGAGGCCCGCGGGATCGCGCTCTCCCTGCCGTAAGGCGTCCATGCTGTCGAGGGTGAGGTACTTCCAATGCTTGGTCGGCTCCTCGTGCCGGAGCAGGGTGCTCTTTCCAACCTGCCGCGCCCCGGTGAGGACCACGATAGGGTGGTCGGCGACGGCGCGCCCTAGACGGGGCGCGAGCCAGCGGGGGAGATACGTTAATTCTCTATCTGAATAACTATAATTCACCTACTGAATTATAATACACATCCGTCTCTTTTTCAAGGGAAAAGAAAGGCAAATAACGACGAAGCCCGGCGCCCCCGTTCAGGCGGGAGCGCCCGGCTTCGTGATATCTTGAAAGGTGATGCCCGCGCCGGTGAAGGCGCCGGCGGCGTCCTGGATGAGCAGGGAGCTGTAGCCCAGCAGGCGGGCCTCGCCGCCGAGGTTCCAGCGCAGGTCGCGGCGCTTGACCGTCTGCTTGCTCGCCAGGGTCATGCGCAGGATCGCGGCCAGCTCCATGAGGTGCGGGACGGCGTTCTCGATGGGGAGGTCGGTGACATCGCCCTGGATGCCCAGGATGCGGCGCGCGGCCGGGTTGCAGATCATGACGCGGCCCTGGAGGTCCACGGCCAGGAAGCCGCCCGATAGGTTGTCGAGTATGCTCGAGTTATACGAGGTCACGCGGTTGACCATGCCCTCCAGGCGCAGGCGGCGCAGGGCCATGGAGGAGAGCCGGGAGACGGCCAGGGTGAAGCGCAGGTCCGCGTCGCTGAAGGGGGAGCCCTCCTCCTTATTGAAGAAGGCGAGCACGCCGGTGAGATCGAGGCGGTCGAAGACCGGCACGCAGAGCGCGCCATGGGGCTCGAGGCCGGGCACGGTGTCGATGTCCTTGCGAAAGCGCTTGTCGGCTCCGGCCTGGGCGACCATCAGGGGTTCCCGGAATTTGGCCACCCAGCCCAAGAGGCCCTCGCCCACGGAGACCGGCATGCGCTCCTGCGAGTCCGGGTCCGGGGTGGGTCCTAGGGCGTGGAAGGGGACCAGGCGCTTGTTCTTGGGGTCGAAATAGAGGTAGGCGGCGCCCTCGGCCCGGAGCACGGCCGCGATCTTCTCCAAGATGCGCGACCAGGTCTGGAACTCGTCGGGCTCGCGCAGGGAGTAGAAGAAATCGAGGGCGTCGTAGAGGTCTTCGGCCCGGATCATTGCTTCCCTCCCCCTTGCCGCTTGCGCTCTGCCTCCAGGAAGTCGCGCAAGCCCTCGAACATGGCGCGCGCGAAGCGCTTGCGCCCGGCGCTCTCGCGCAGGAGCTCCTCCTGTTCGGGGAACATGAGATAGGCGGACTCCGTGAGGATGGAAGGCATCTGCGTGGCCCGGGTGACGTAGAGGTTCCCGTAGCGCAGGCCCTCTCCGGGCAGGGAGATGCCGCGGCGATAGGAACGGTAGACCGCGTCGGCCAGGGTCAGGCTGTGGGGATGGTAGTAGAAGATGGAGAAGCCGTGCTTGGAGTCGAAGGGGTTCTCGCCGTCGGGAAGCGCGTTGTTGTGCACGCTCACGAAGAGGTCCGCCTTCTTGAGCCAGGCCCGGCGGATGCGCTCGGGCAGGGAGACCTCCTTCTCCTCGGGCGCGCGCGAGAGCAGGGCGTGCGCGCCCTGAGCGGAGAGCAGGGTCTTGAGGTCCTTGGCGATGGCGTAGTTCGACTCCGATTCCAAGGTGCCGCGGGGCCCGATGGCGCCCGGGGAGGAAGGCATGTGCCCGGGGTCGATGAGGATGGTCCGGCCTTGGAAGACCGAGGCCGGGGCTTTGGCGATGACCGGCGGGCGGCGCAGCTCCACGCGCAGGGAGCTGCCTTTCCAGGACGCGTCATGGCCCCAGAGCAGGGCCTTGGGTTTGAGGCGGATGAGCACCTCCGCCACATCCGACTCCGCCTGCGTCCAGGAGGCCTGCTCCAGGAAGGGGTCCGAGGAGTCATGGACGATCCAATTGGTGTGGCCCACGGTGGAGTAGAGCTTGAGCTTCACTCCCGAGAGGTCCGGGGATTCCTCGATCTGGAAAGGGACTTTCTGGGTCAGATCGAGGGTTACGAAGCTCGACTCTCCCTCGCTGGAGAGGCGTATCGTCCCCAGCACGGCGCGGGGCGGAGGCGTCCCCAGGGGGAGCCAGTCCACGGTTTTGGGGTCGACCCAGCCGGAAAGATGGGAGGAGAGGGCGAGCCGAAGCTCGCCGTCCTGGCGCCCGGTGGCCAGGAAGGGGGTCCCGGGCGGAGGAAAGAGGATGTAGCCCTCCCCGGGCGCGTTGCGCACGTTGACGATGCCCTCGGAGCGGACCGAGGCCACGCCCAAGGCCCGGTCGAGCGCGGTGAGCCGGCCCGGCGCGTCGGCCTTGGCCGTGTGCCCTTCCGGGCTCTTGAGCTGGAAGGAGAACTCCGCCCCGGAGAAGCGGTCCTCCGGACGGAGCTGATAGGCGCTTTCGTACACCCCGGGCCGCGTCTCCGCCATGGGCGAGGCCTTGAGGCCGCCGACGGAGAAGGTCGCGGCGCCGCCCGGGCTTCCGCGAAAGCGCAAAGGGACCCAATCGCCGGGCCTGAGCTCGGCGTCCGCCGAGGGAGAGAGGCCGTAGGAGAGGATGAGGGCCGGCTCCGGCCCGAGCGGGGCGGGCACGGCGGAGAAGACGACGGTCCGCGTGGAGACCGCCTGGCCGGAGGGCAGGTCCAGTTCGCAGCGGAAGGTGAAGGTCCCGGGAGCCACCGGCAGGTAGGCCAGGAAGCCGCCGCGCGCGTGCACGGCCACGGTGCTCCCGTTGATCCGGAAGGCGCGGCGGGGATGGCTGATGGAGCCCAGGATGAACATGCCCGTGTTCGAGCCGATGTCGAGGTGCTTGCCCTCCTCCGGATAGACGATGGCGATGGGCGTCGAGCTGACGACGGGCTCGGAGGCTTTCGGCTTTTTGACCGGGATGGAGAGGGTGGCCGCGCTCTGGGTCGAGACCGCGGGGACGGAGAGGGGGACGGCGGCGGCCGTGGACACGGAGAGGACGGGCGCGCGGCCGGGAGCGGTGGAGATGAATATCCTGTCGCCCCGCGGCGCGGCGGCCGCGCGGGACGGGAAGAGGAGCGGGCAGGCGAGCAGGAGTAGTGTTGCGACCGCGACATGGCGTCGGTTTTGGAGGCCCGGGATCGAGGGAAGCGCGAGGCGCGAAGACCGAGGATAGCTTGAGCTATCTGAGGGATGAGCAACGTGGCGATTCCCCGATAACGGGCCTCCCGCCGTCAGGGGAAAGAGGACTCTTTTCATGGCGCTTTCCCCTCCCAGGCGGGCCGCGTGCTTTCGGGCTGCACCTTTGCGCCGCTCGGCTTACAGGCCTTCAGGCCTGCTCGCCTCGCGTCGCTTCGGCTCGCTCCAGAAATCGCGCGGCCCAAACCGACGCCATGTCGCGGTCGCAACACTGGCGCGTTCAAAAGAACGCTCCGAAGAAGATGCGCCTTCGCCGGGGGCGGGTCTCGCTGAGATCCTCCACCACCGCGCCGTCCTCGATAGAGGAGAGGGGGACGCCGAAGCGCTCGGGGAAGGTGGTCCGAAGCGTCTTTCCGGCCGACGCGCGGCTCTCGAGCAGGCCCTCGCCGCCGGTGTAGAGGAGGACATGGCCCACCGCGCGCGACCTCTTGGAGGCGGTCAGGAACACCGGGTCGCCGGGGCGCAGGGCGGAGCGGGAGATGCGGCGCGCCTTGAGATGCTGGTCCTTGGCGTCGCGGGGGAGCGTGATGCCCACCGAGCGGTAGGCCAGGTTCACGAGTCCGGAGCAGTCCACGCCCCAGCCGGCCTGCTTCTGGACGCTGGAGCGGCCTCCCCAGACATAGCGGTCGCCCAGGAAGAGGGAGGCGGTCTCCAGGACGTCGCGCCGGAGAGTCTCCTCGGGTGCGGCGATGGGTAGGGCGCGCAGTTGGCCCGGCTCGACTCTCGCCTTCCGGCCGTCGAGGAGCAGGGCCTCGGCCGAGCCGTTGGCCGGGGGAGAGCAGAGCAAGGTGGAACCCAAGGGGAGGGCGAGGGGCGGGGCGTCCGCTCGATCTAGCTCCAGGCGCTTGGCCCGCACGAGGCAGTGGGAGGCCCCGGAACGGGAGTCCGCGCGCAGTGCCTCGGCGCGCACCCAGCCCGGGTAGCCTCCCCAGCGCTCGCGGCGCCCCAGCTTCTGCTGTTCCAAGGCTTCCACGCGCACCCAGTCCCCGCGGGCCTCCAGGGCCAGCACGCGCTCGCCGTAGAGGAGCTGGGAGCCCATGCCTTTGTCCATGGGGTCGGTCCCCGAGGAGGCGTCGCGCCGGGCGCGCAGGTCCGCGACCGGGACCGCAACGGCGAGCTCCATTGGAAAGCGCGGTCCCAGCCGGTAGCAGAGTCCGCGCTTGCGCTTGAGCCAGACCCCCTCGAACTCGGCGCGGCGGTAGACGCGCCGGGTCCCGGAGGCGTCGGGCGCGGCGGGGTCGAAGGCGATGACATCTCCCTCGGGCGTGAAGCCGGCGACGACGAAGAGGTGGCCCTTGGTCTTGGGCATGGGCGCTCCGGTGAGCTCCCCTTCGGAGAAGCTCACCGACACCACGGTGGGCCGCCCGGCGGCGATCTCCTCCTGGAGCGCCTCCAGCGAGGGGAGCCAGGCGGCTTCCCCGGTCAGGCCTCTCTCCCCGGCATAGGCCGCGTTGAGCGTCCAGTTGCCGAAACCCCCGGGCACGGCCGCGTCGAGCACGGCCAGGGCCGTCTTCTCGGTGGAGCCGCGCTTCTTCCAGAAGTCGAGCACCATGGCCAGGGAGGTCGGACTGCAGACATCGTGCTTGTACTTCTCCTGCTCGGTCATCTGCGAGCGGCCCTTGACCCGGAGCTCGCGCACCCAGGGGCCGGGCGAAAAGGGCGGGGAGGGAGGCCGTTCCACGGAGGAATCGTCCAGGGTGAGAGCCGCTCTCGCGAGCCGGGCCGGGCCCGTGAGGAGGAAGCGGTAGCGCGCGGCGTCGGCTTTTCGGGAGAGCGTGAGCACGTCCACGGCCACGGAGCCCCACTCATCGGCCTGGGGGCCGAAGCTGGTCCCGGAACCGTCTTTCCAGCTCGCGAGCTTGAACCACTTCGACCAGACGCCGCCGGAGCGCACCGAGGCGTGCATCTCCACCGAGGCGCCGCGCGGAGTCTTGGCGTTCCAGGAGCCGACCAAGCGGTCGAAGGGAACGGTCTCGATGGGGGGGGATTCGAGGCGGCCCTCCCCTTCCAGGAGTCCGTCCTCGAAGGGAAGGCGCCGGAGGCCCTCGACGCGAGCGCCTTCGATGTCCGAGGGGCTGAGATGGATCACCGTCATGGCAGTCTGTCCCGGTCCGGTGAGGCCGCCCGTCGTGAGGGCCGCGCACAGCGCCCAGGCCGGAGCGGCCGGCCGCCGGCCGGAGCGCGTCCCCGCGACGACTCGTGTCGAAACTA
>CAYWAR010000028.1:0-14470 GCA_964455765.1 uncultured Elusimicrobia bacterium | reverse complement strand
GATGACGGCGCGCAACCCGCGGCCGATGCCTTTTCTCCTGGAGACCGAGGACGGGGTGCGCCGCATGATCGCGGGCATCGAGGCCAGGAGGCGCTTGGTGCATTTCCCCTGGCAGCTCTCGCTTCCCATGAAGTATCTGGTGCGCAACCTTCCGGGCTTCCTCTACGAGCCGATCGCGGCGCGCTTCGACCCGAACCGGAAGAAAAAGGCCTGACTCGCTGAAAAACGCATGCGTTTTTCAGCGAGTCAGGGGACTGGGCTCCTACTCTTCGACTAGGACGGTGCGGCCCTCGGCCTCCTTGAGCACGCCGTAGCGGCGCTCGGGGTCATGCTGGAAGAGGAGCAGCCAGCCCTCTTCCTGGGCCTTCTTGAGAAGCGCCCGCTTCGACTCCAGGGTTTCCAGGGGATAGAGGTCGTAGGCCATGATCCAGGGCAGGGGGACATGGGAGCGGGTGGGGATGAGGTCGCCCAGGAAGAGGGCTTTGCGGCCTTCGGACTCCAGAAGCACGCACTGATGGCCCCGGGTATGCCCGCCCGAGCGCAGGACCTTCACCCCAGGCTCGAGTTCCGCGTCGCCTTCGACGAGATCGAGGAGGCCGGAGTCCTGCAGGGGGGCGAAGTTCTCTTCTAAATAGGAGGCGCGGTTCCTCTCATGGGCGCGGTGCGCGTCCTCCCACTCGTGCTTCTGGACGACATATCTCGCGTTGGGGAACTGGGGACGCGGGCGCCCCGCGGCGTCGCGCTCGGTGTCCCCGCCCGCGTGGTCGAAATGGAGATGGGTGTTCACCACTAGGTGGATGTCGCCTGGGCCCAGGCCTAGGGCGGAGAGCTCGTCGAGCAGAGTCTTTTTCCGCTCGACCGAGTAGGTGTGGATGAATTTCTTGTTCAAATCGTACTTCGAGGAGAGCCCGGCGTCCACCAGGATGTTCTTCCCGCCGGGGGTCCGGATGAGCAGGCAGCCCAGGGAGAGAAGGACGCGGTTGCGCTCGTCGGCCGGAGCGCCGCGTTCCCAGAGGGCCTTGGGGACCACGCCGTACATGGCGCCGCCGTCGAGCCGGAAGGTCCCGTCGCTGAGGAGATGGACCTCGAAACGGCCTAGGCGGATGGGGCGGGCCAAGGCCGGGGAGGTTGCCTCACCCCCCATGGCATTTCTTGAACTTCTTGCCGCTCCCGCAATGGCAGGGGTCGTTGCGTCCGATGTCCGGGCCGGTCTTCACGAAAGTCTTGGGCGCCTCGGCCGAGGGGGCCGTTATCTGCCCGGAAGAGACCTCGGCCTGGTGCTTCTCGACCCATGCCTTGACGGCTTTCTGGTCCTTCACATCGACGCCGTCGGCCTGCATGCGCGCGACGATGCCCTGCACCTGTTTTAAGAAAGCCGGGTCCTTCCAATGGCGGAAGAATTGGCGCAGGAGCCCCTTCTTCTCGAGGTCCTTCATGTCCGGCATGCCGCCGGCGGCCGCTTCCACGATCTTGGACGGAGCGGGGGCCGGCTCGGGAGGAGGCTTGGCTCCGCCGAACTTCTCTTTGAGTTTCTGAAGCGGATTCCACATGGTCGTTTTCCTTTCGTTGGTTTCCGTGCGCCTGGCGGCTTTTCAGGAAAATCTCACGGAGATTTTCCTGAAAAGCCAAGAACCGCCGGCAATATGGCGGGGGATATGGGACACATTGCGAACCCCCGTCATTTTGCTTCCTTCGTCAGCAGCAAAATGGCGGAAGGGGGGGGATTCGAACCCCCGAGGCGGGGTCGCCGCCTAACGCTTTTCGAGAGCGTCCGTTTCAACCGCTCACGCACCCTTCCGCCCCTATTCTACTAAAGAGTGGTCCCGCAGTGGGTGGAGGTGTAGGCGTCGTATTCCGATTGGCGACGCCGCATCTCGCCGTGGGCCCTCTGCTGGGCCGCGGTGAACGCGGCGCTCTTCTCGGAGCAGGGCCCGGGCCGCGACGCCGCGAAATCCAGCTCCTGGCGGAGGTCGTTGGCGACCCGGACCGCGATGGCCTTATGGCTGTTCTCATGCGCCGCGATCACATCCTGGAACCTCCTCCACCTCTGCTGGAGGGCGAGCGTGACGCCGTCCCTTAGGCGCGGGAGCGTGATGACCACGTCGAGCTCGACCTGGACCTCGTCGGCCCGGCAGACTCCTCCCTGCTCGGTGAGGTTGAAGGAGGCCCGGACCTCCTGGCGGGCGGTCCCGGCGGCCCGATGCGCTCCCGCGGCCCCGGCCGAGACCAGCTTGGACATGGCGCCGGAGATCTCCTCCGGCGTCCTTCCCGGCACGTCGTAATAAGCGAAACCGGTCCGCATGGCCACTCCCGGCATGGGCGAGACGTCGCCCACCACGCAGTGGATCCCGGCGCCTAGGGAAGTCCTGCCCGCTCCGACGCCCATGAGAGTCCGGCTCGATGTCCCGCCCGTCCGCCGCGCGTCGGGGGGCGGGGTCCGGGCCATGGACCGGGGCGCGGTCGCCGGCCTCAAGACGGTCTTGCGCTGAGTCCGCGCGCCGTTGCCGGAAGCGGGCCGCTTTCCTGCGGAGACCCGAGGAAGCGTGACCGAGCTTTTCGGAGAGGGAATGCCGCCTCGGGTCATGGCCGCGTTCGGGGCCGGGGCTTGCGCCCCGGTTTCTTCCTTTGGAAGGAGCGACACCGAGTCTCGGCGCATCCGCTGGAGTATCGCGGCCGATTCCGGGGGAGGTTCGGGCTCTTCTTGCGGCTGCGCAAACGCGGCCTCCAGGCCCGGGGCTTCGTCCTCCTCGGGCGCGAGCAGCGCGGAGCGCAAGAAAGGGAAAGAAAGGGCGGCCACAAGGAGGGCGGCGCCCAGGAGGAGAATTTGGAAAATGGGCGCGGGACCGCGGGGCATGTCCCATCATATCATTAGCGGCGGATTGCGCTATTGACCGGGAGGGATGTGGGGGTTAAAATATCGGAGGTTCGCCATGGGAATCCAGAGGATCCTCGTCGCGCGCAACGACCTCTCCTCGGCCGAGGAATTGTGCGGCCATCTGCGGATCAGGGGCTATGACGCGGACGCGGGCCAGGACGCCTTCTCTCTGGCCCAGAAGATGCAGCTCGGGACCCCGGATCTGATCATCCTGGATTTCCAGCTGGCCGGCGGAGACGGCCCCACCATCGTCGAGCGCCTGCGGGGCAATACCCGCACGCTGGAGGTCCGCTTGGTCTTCCTCGTGGAGGGCGATCCCCAAGCCGCTCAGGCGCGTTTCGCGAACTCCGACAAACTGTATTTCCTCCCAAACACCGCGGCCCCGGGCGTACTCGACGCCTTGATCGGCCGGCTGCTCGGCCCTCCTCTACGAGCGTCTCCCTCCGGCGGCATGGATGATCCCGATCAGGGGCCGACGGTGCTGGACCTCGACTGAGGTCTAGACTTCGGGGGGAACGGGCGCGGCGGCGCCGCCGGCGGACGGTTCCTGCGCCGCGGCTTGCGGGCCGGGAGAGTCTTCCTCGTCGTCCTCGGCTTGGGAGGAGCCGCCCTGGGAGCCGCCTTCCTGATAGGCGGAAAACCTGTCCCTCAGCTTCAGGTTGGAGGTCCCGACCGTCTCGAAATACCGGGTCACGGCGTCCTTGCCCGCGAGCACGAGCGAGCCGTCCGGTTTCTTGGCGGCCGCCAATCCCAGAGAGGAAAGTATCTTCTGCACGGATTGGCCGAGGGCCGGGGAAAGAGCCAGGAAGGTGAGGGAAGGAGTCCGGTGGAAATGCGCGGTGGAGTCGGCCACCCCTTTTAGGAAAGCCTTCTTCCAGTCCGGGTTGGACCAGGCCCAGCGCGGCGCGCCCGGCGCCTGGGCGGGGGAGCTCTCCGGCTTCATCTCCACCTTGCCCAGGAAGTCCCCCAGGCTCGAGGCCGGGATGACGGCTTGCTGGAGCTTATGGTCTTCGCTCATGGAGACCACCGGCTCGACTCCAAAAAGGTCCTTGGCCAGCTTGGCCCAGCGGTCGGCGAAGTTCTGGCCTATGCGGCGGTCCGCCGAGAACCGGAGGGTGTCCCCTTCATGGCGCGCGCCGGCCAGGAGCGCCCCGGTCCAGTACGCGAGCTCGGTGGAGAGCTTCCCCTTGCCCGCGGGGGCGGGCTTGGCCGCCTGGGGCTTCTTCTTTTGGGAAGAGGCGCGGGAAGGCTTATGGGCTTTGGGCGCCTGCTTATGTTCCGGTCCGGCGGCGGCTTTGGAGGCGGGGAGCGAGCGGGAGGAGGACCCGCGGCCCCTGCGCGGGGCTTTCTGCCTCGGAGGCTTGGGCTCCGGCGCGCTTTCCCGGCGGGAACGGGGAGGACTTTTCGTCTTGGAGGGAGGGGGAGGAGCGCCCCTGGGCGCGGCCACGGCCACATGGACAACGGCCTGGAGCTCGCGGCGCAGTTCGCTGACCTGGGGGGCTTCCACGCCGAACTCCCGGGAGAGGAGCTGGAGGGTGTGGTAGGGGATGAGGCTCTTCCCGCTCGCCCAGTCGGACACCGAGGAGACGGGGATCCCGCAGGCCTTGGCGATGCGGTCGTTGCCTCCGGCGTTCTTGCGGACCTGGCTCAAAAAACGGCTGCGGTCCTCCTCGGTCAATACGGCGCAGGTGACGGGGAGGAACTCCTCACGGCTCTTCAGTATTCCCACAGGCAGGATTTATATCATTTTTTTGACGGCCCAGGCCCCACCCGCTGCTCGCCCCTCCCGTGGGGAGGGACGAGCGGGTTAGGCGGCGTCGAAGGCGTCCGCGGCTTGGGCGGCGGTGGGCGGCCGGCGTTCCGGGTCCGCTTGGAACATCCTCGCGAAGAAGGCGTCCACGCCCGGCGGAAGGGAGGGGACGCTCCGGCTGGGGGGCTCGAAGGCCATGTTCATCTTGTTGAGCAGCATGCCGGCTCCGCTCCCCTTAAAGGGGATGCGGCCGGTGAGGAGCTCGTAAAAGAGCACGCCGAGGGAGAAGAAGTCGGATTCCTTGCACACCGTGCCGTTCTCGGCCTCGGGCGCCATGTAGGGCGGCGTCCCGGCCACGGTGTCGGTCAGGGCCACGGCCGCGTCCTTGGCCCGGCGGGCGACGCCGAAATCCATCACCTTGACCGTCCCGTCCTCGGTCACCATGATGTTGGAGGGCTTGAGGTCGCGGTGGATGACCCCGCGCCCGTGAGCGTAGTCGAGCGCCGCGGCGACCTGGCGGAAGAGCTCTCGCGCCTGCGCCAAGGGTAAAGACCCCTGCTCGGCGAGCAGTTGGTCGAGCGTCCTTCCCTCGACGAACTCGAAGACGAGGTAGGCTTCCTGGCCGTCCTCGACGACGCCGAATATCTCGACGATGTTGGGGTGGCGCAGGGCCGCGACGGTGCGGGCTTCCTTGAGGAAACGGTCCCGCTCCCGCGCATCGAGGCGGATCTCCTCGCGCATGCGCTTGATGGCCACCCTCCGGTCGAGCCCCAGGTCCTGCGCCTCGTAGACCGCGCCCATGCCGCCCGAGCCGATCTGCCGGAGTATGTGGAAGCCCGAGGCGAAGGAAGGGCGCTCGGCGTCGGAGAAATCCTCCAGGGGCACGACGCTCACGGCGGCCCGGCGCCCCGTCACCCTCAGCCAGGAGGTCTTGAGGAAGGAGACGAGTTCCCGGCCCTTGAGGCCCAGGGCCATGAGCGCGGCGCCCAGGAACAGGAACAAGGGGAGCCGGGAGCGGCGCGCGGGGGGCGCGGGCCTGGCCTCCTGGGCCGGTTTGCCCTCCGCCGTAAAGAGCATGAGCAGGTCGCCGTTGTCGGGGAGCTGGATGGCGGCGCGGTAGCGTGCCTCATACTGGGCCGGAGAGATCTGCGCCGCCCGCCGCAAGGCGTCCAAACTGCCGGAGCGGTCGCCGAGTCCGGCTTGCGCGTAGGCGAGATTGTACCAAGCGTCCGCGGAGTTCGGATCGGAGCGCAGGGCGGCCTCGGCCGCGGCCTTCGCTTCGGCGAAACTGCGCATCCGGTTGAGCGCGTTGGCCTGGGTCACGAGCAGGGCCAAGTTCCCCGGCGCCCTGCGCAGGGCTTCGACGGTGTCCGCATAGGCTTCCCGGGGCCGGTCGAGCCAAAGATAGGCCATGGACCTCAAATGGTAGGCCTGCAGATTGTCCGGATTGGCCGCCAAGGCCTTCTCCGCCTCGCGCAGGGCCGCGGCGTGATCGCCCAGGCGCATGGCGTTGGCCGCCAGCCGGGCCAATTGCGCCGAGAGGCCGGTATTAGGGCCGGAGGTCTGGGCCGACGGTGCGTCGGGGCGGGGCTCCAGCCGGCCGGGGAGCGGGTCTCCCGTGGAGTCGCGGCGCGCTTCCCCCTCCGGCCGCCCCGCCCGGCTCTCGGAGAGCCTGAGCAGGGAAAGGGCCTGAGGGTTCTTGGGATTGGCCTCCAGCGCGCGCCGGGCGTCCTCAGCCGCGCCCGCGTAATCCTTCATCTGGTAGAGTGCGCCCGCCCGGGTGGTGAGGGCTTTGGTGTCCTTGGAATCGAGCTCCAGCACGCGGGATGCGTCCCGGGCCGCATCCTCGGGTTTTCCTTTGCGCAGATGGTAATCGGCGCCGTATTGGAAGGAATCCTTGCCCGGATTATTCTCCTGGTAGTGCTTGATGTGGTCTTTGTTGAATTGGTAGCCCACCGAATCAAGATCGTTTTTATAAGTGTTCATCATGTGGACATGATCCTTCCTGGACATCCCATTGATCATGCTGTGATCCATCTTCCGGAAATATCCCTCCTTTTGCTTGTCGAACTCGTATTGGCTGAGCTCCCCGCCGCGCACCTTTTCAGCGAGGCTCTTCAATTCGGTCATGCTCTCCTTGACCTCGATGAGGGAGCGCAGGGCCGCATTCTGGTCCTTGCAATTGGAGATGTAGTTCTTGAACTGCGCGAGTTCATCAGGGCTCATGCCCGAGTAGAAATCCCGGACGCGGTCCTCCCAGGGCTTCTCCTCGGAGGGGAGCTTGAAATCCGGACTTCCCTGGCTTTGCTGGACTTTTCCGTCGCCGCCATGGTCGTGCTCGCCTTCGGCCGCGGCCCAAAGGAGGGGGAGAAGGAATAGGATGGCTGGGAATAGGGGGTTCATCTCCATTTCTAGTGTAAAGCCCTCCCGAGGGTTTGTCAAGGAACCTAAGTACGCATCGCGAGGAACGCCGTGTACCCCTCGGTGTTTTTGTAGACTGTATCCGCCCGAGCCTAAGGCGAGGGCAACAGTTTCCGACATGTCATCGCACCCCAGGATGCAGCCGCAACTCCTCCGCGCCGCCGCCGTCCCGGCGGCGGCCACGCTGTTCATACTGGCCGCCCAGGTCTTCCGCTTCCCCTCCGCGCTCAAGGACGCGGCCACCGGGGAGTTCCTCCCGGGGTATTCCTTGGAGTTCCCCTGGGGGCATCTCCTGAGCGCTCCGTTCTCCGCTTGGGCGGACCAGATCACCTTCAACAGTCTCGCCCAGCACAAGGTGCTCCTTCTATACATCCTGCTTGGTTTTTGGATTTTCCGAGCTTGCGGAAAGTTCTTGGGGGAGCGCAAGGAGAACGCCGGGCCGCCCTTGAAGCGGGCGGTCCCGGGGGTCCTCGGCGCGTACGCGCTTTATCTCGCGGCCGTGATCGCCTTCCTTTCCTGGGCCATGCTCTACCCCCGGCCGGCGGCCCGGCTGCGTCTGAGTTCCCCCGACGAGCTCGCCGTCGACTTCCACTCCCATACGAGCCACTCGCACGATGGACGCTCCTCGTTCACTTCCGAGGCCAATATGGACTGGCACAGGGCCATGGGTTTTGACGCGGGGTTCATCACCGACCATAATCTATCCGAAGGATCGGAAGAGGCGGCGGAGTCCTGGAAGGGCGCAGGGGACGGATATCGTCCCCTGCGCGGCGTCGAAGTGAGCCTCCATCACACGCATGTCGCCGTGCTGGGCAACCGCGAGCCCATCGACAACCACGAATACGACGGGAGCCTCGACGGGGTCCGGCGCTTCCTGGGGGATTGCCGAAAGCGCTTCGGGGGCCTGCCGGTGCTGAGCCTTCCGGAGTATTGGCGGCACCATTGGGAGAGGCTCGACGAGCTCGCCGGCTGGGGCGCGGCGGGCGTCGAGATAGCCAACGGGGCCCCCAAGGCGCTGGATCTCCCTAGGGAGAAGCGGCGGGAAGTGGTGGAACTCTGCCGCAGGCGCAACCTATTCATGACCGGGGTGAGCGACAGCCATGGCTGGGGCCGGGCCGCGTACGCATGGAGCGTCATGGCCATCCCCGCGCATCGGAGCATGAGCCCGGGGGAGCTCGAAGGAGCGGTGCTGGAGACCTTGAAGCGCGGGGGCTTCAACGCGGTCCGCGTCGTGGAGCGGGCCAAGCAGGAGCCCCTGCCCCTGCCCTGGCTCCTCTTCGATCCCTTGCTCGGGCTGTGGGCCATGGCGCGCGCCCTCACGGCCGCCCAAGCGGCGGTCTGCCTCGCCTGGCTATGGGCGGGCTGGGCCGCGACGGGCCTCCTGTGCCGCGCGTGCCGCGGCGGGCGATATTGACTTGCTTTCATGGACATAGGTACTATCCGATGGATGCGGTCCTTGACGGTGCGCGCGGTCGAAAGACGCTTGGCGGCCCTCCTCATTTCGTTGATCCTTTTCTCGTTGGGCGCGACCGAGGGGGTCCACTCTCACGGGTCTTTCGGACAACAGCCCTGCGCCGTGTGCTCCGCCACGCGCCAGACTCCGCTGGGCAATCCCGTTCCGGAGTGCCGGGGATCCGAGGAGGGGGCGCAGTCCCTTCTCCTCCCCATCGATACGCCCCGGCCCCTTTCCTGTCCGTCCTTGCGCCATCGCGGCCGTTCCCCTCCAACCGCTTAGCGCCGGTCCGGCCGGTCTCCCAGCCGCAGCGCCCTTCGGGGCGGCAACATACGGACATTTTTCGCGGAGAAATATATGAAGAGAAATCTGGTCTTGTTCTCATTATTCGCCCTATCGCCGGGATTGTGCCCGGCGCAGGCGCCGGGCGGTCTGCAATCGTCCAACGCGCTCAACCCGAATGTCAGCGTCATCGGCTGGTTCCAGGGCGAGGCGGGCAACCGTTTCGCGGACCCTGGGACGGCCCTGCCCGCGCCATTGCGGCTCAATGAGGCCGAGTTGGGAATCCAATCCGTGGTGGACCCCTATGCCAAGGCCGATTTCTTCATCTCCGTGGATGGGGAAGGAGCCGTGGAGCTGGAGGAGGGCTATATTAATTGGTTCAGCCTTCCCGGCGGGATGGCGGTCAAGGCCGGCAAGTTCCGGGCGGATTTCGGACGCTTCAACCGGACCCATGCGCCGGAGACCGCCTTCGCCGATAGGCCCCTGGTCCATGAGCGTTTCTTCGGCGAGGGGCTTGCCGGGACCGGCGCCGCTCTCTCCTGGCATGTCCCCAACCCGTGGCTGTTGGCTTCCCTGGATGTCAACGCGGCCAATACCCCCGCCGCGGCCGAGGCTCCCGCCTTCGACGCCGCGCGGCGCAGGGACCTGCTCTATACCGCGCGTTTGGGCGCTTACCTCGACTTGAGCGACGCCGCGGGCCTGAGCATGGGGGTCAGCGGCGCCCGCGGCGCCGCCGGCTACGATGTCGACATCGATCCGGCGGCCGGGACCTCCTCTTCCTCCACCAGCAGGGCGTTGTCGAGCACGCTGGCCGGTCTCGACATGACTTTTCGCTGGAAGGACCCTTCCCGGGCCATCTATCGCTCCGCCCTATGGCAGACGGAGGTCCTGTGGTCGAAGAGAGGGGCCGCCGGGGATTCCTCGGTCGGGACCTTCGGGCTCTTCAGCCACATGGAGTGCCAGTTCGCCCGGCGCTGGCGCGCCGGGGCGCGCTACGATTACACCCAACTCCCCGCCGACCGCTCCGCCCACGAGGCCGGCGGCCTTGCCTATCTGACCTTCATGCCCACCGAGTTCAGCCTCGTGAGCCTCCAGGGCCGCAGGGCTCTACGCTTCGACCGCACCCACGAGAACCTGGGCATGCTGAAAGTGACCTTCAACATCGGACCCCATGGCGCGCATCCCTACTAGCATGGGTTCCCTGTCGGGGAACCCATGCTCGTTTTCCGTTTCATTGGAGGCATTCCTATGATCCGTGTGTCTTTCGCCGTGTTGTCCTTGTCGTTTCTCGCCGTCCCTGTCTCCGCCAAACTCAGCATCGTGACCACCACCGAGGACTTGGCCGCGATCGCCGCCGCCATCGGAGGCGATGCCGTCTCGGTCCAGTCCATCGCCCGCGGCTATCAGGACCCGCATTTCGTCGAGGCCAAGCCCAGCCATCTCCTCAAGCTCAAGCGCGCCGGCCTCTTCATCCAGATCGGCCTGGAGCTCGAGGCGGCCTGGGCCGGGGCGCTTCTCCAGAACGCGCGCAACCCGGACCTTCTCCCGGGGAACCCCGGATTCCTGGAAGTCTCGCAGGAGTGCGAGATACTGGACCGGCCGACGGGCCCAGTGGACCGCTCGAAAGGCGACGTGCATCCGCTGGGCAACCCCCACTATTGGACAGACCCCGAGAACGGGCGGATGATCGCCCGTTCGGTCGCTCGCAAGCTCTCGGAACTAGCCCCCGCCGATGCCGGGCTCTTCCAGAAGAACCTGCGCGCCTTCGAGGAGGAGCTCGACCGCAAGAGCAAGGAATGGGTGGAACTGGCCGCGCCCCTGCGCGGCCTGCCGGTGGTCACCTACCATAACAGCTGGGTGAACTTCGCCCGGCGCTTCGGGCTGGAGGTGATCGATTTCGTGGAACCCCGCCCCGGGGTGCCTCCCTCGCCCGCTCATGTCCGGTCCCTCATCGGGAAGATGAAGGCCCGGAAGGTCCCGATCATCCTCATCGAGACCTACTGGGACGTCAAGGTCCCCATGAGGATAGCGGAAGAGACGGGCGCGGCGCTCGCCGTGCTCCCGGCTTCCGTGGGGGGGCGGCCGCACATCCACTCCTATTTCGACTTGTTCGATCACAACCTGCGCGAGCTGCGCAAAGCATTGGGGGTCTCAACGAAATAATATGCGCATTTGGCCGGGGCGATTTTGGAGCGAGACAAGGCGCGAGGATCGAGCATACCCTCTGCGGTATGTGAGTGACGAGCAACGCAGTCGCAGTCCGAAAGCGTCCCGGCCCTTCCGGGAGGCCCATCTTAGGGCCATTGCGTCGTCGCTCGTCGGTTACAGTGCGCTTCGGCACTGCTCCCTCCTTGCTCCTAGCACTGGCCTCAAAGCTGGGCCTCCAAATTGCGCATATTATTTTGTTGCGACCCCCCAGGAGATGACATGGACATACTGCAGTTGTTGATCTGGCCTTCCCTCGCCTGTCTGGTCCTCACCGGCATCCACGTGTATCTGGGCCTCCACATCGTCGCCCGGGGAGTGATCTTCGTGGACCTCTCCCTGGCCCAGGTCGCGGCGCTGGGGACCACGGTGGCCTTCCTCGCGGGCTTCCAGCTCCATACTCCGGCGTCCTACCTGTTCTCCCTGACCTTCGCGCTGCTGGGAGCCGCGGCCTTCTCCTTCGCGCGGCGCTGGGAATCCAAGGTCCCCCAGGAGGCGATCATCGGCATCGTCTACGCCGTCTCCTCGGCGCTGGCGATACTCATCATGGACCGCTCTCCCGAGGGGAGCGAGCACGTCAAATACATCCTGGTCGGCAATCTCATCGGGGTGAGCCGCCCGGAGGTGCTCAAGATGGCCGCGCTCTACTCCGCGGTCGGCGTCCTGCATTGGCTTTGGAGAGACCCCTTCTTCCTCATCAGCAACAAGCCGAAGGAGGCCGAGGCCTCGGGGATGCGCGTGCGCTGGTGGGACTTCCTCTTTTACGCCACCTTCGGGGCGGTGGTCACCTCGTCGGTGGAGATCGCGGGCGTGCTCCTGGTCTTCTCCTATCTCATCATACCGGCCGTTTTCTCGATGCTCTTCTTCGAGAGGACTCGCGCCCGCCTGGCTTCCGGCTGGGCGCTGGGGACCGCGGTGAGCGTCGCGGCCATGGCCGCCTCCTACCATTACGACACGCCGACGGGAGCCACCATCATCTGCGTCTTCGGGGCGGCTTTGGCTCTGGCGGGGCTGCTCTCGCTCCTATTGGAGCGGCCTAAGGTTTCGTAGGAGGGGGCCGTCGGGCTCAGTGCCCGTGCCCATCATCGTCGTGATGGGCATGGAAGGGGTTGGAGGACTTGTCCTGGTAGCCCAGCTCGCGCACCAGCCCTTCGAAATCACCCTTGTCCCCGTAGAAGCGGATCTTGGCCAGGTGCTCCAGGTAGTCCACGGCGAATCTCGGGATCTTGGGTCCGCCCGGGGCGAATTTCCCCAGCATGGCGCGCGCCCAGGCGATCTTCTCTCCGGCCGGGTCGATGACCTTGAGCCACCAGTACTCGGTCTGGAAGGCGAGCTTCTCCCCCTTGCGCACCTGCACGGGGTTGAGCTGTCCCTGGTGATGGTCGCGGGCGTGGGCGATCTCGTGGACCGTGGTCGCGGAGGCGAACTCGTCTCCCAGCCAGCTCTGGACCTGGCGCATGCCCTCGTTGAGGCTGATGCCCAGGGCGGCGTCCTCGGTGTAGAAATAGGCGCCCAGCTGGCCCGGGCCCAGCTTCTTGCCGTCGTCGTAGGTGACCAGGCCGTTCTTGCGCATGGCCTCCCCGTAGCGGTAGGCGTCGATGAGCGCATCCTGGGGGGGCGCTTTGGCGCCGGCCAGCGTGTCTCCGACGCGGTGGACCATCCCGTCCACGGTGTCCTCGGTGCGCAGATCGGGCTTCTGCCAGCCCCGCAAGGCGATGGGCGGCATCCGGGTCGTCGACTCCTCGGGGACCCGCTCGAATAGGCGCTGGGCCATGGCGTGGACCTCGGCTTGGTCCAGACCGGGGTTGGCGACCGCGTCCTTGATCTCGTCGGTCTTGTCCTCCAGATAAACGACCTGGGCGTTGCTCTTGTCCTCGATGGCCCAAAGGCCGCTCACCGGCCCGAAAGCCGAGGAAATCATGGATGCTATTAGGAGAATACGCGCCATCTTGTGATTATTATAGGCCTAATACAGAGGTCCTCACATGAAACGATGGGCCCACCCCTGTCTGGGCCCAAGGACCCAGACAGGGAACTCGCGCCTCGGTTGACGGGCCGACGGGGAGGCCGACCGGGGACTGCCCCTTTAACGGGTCCCTACTTGTCCGGGAGAAGTACGGTCCCTTTTATGGGTCCATACTTTCCATGGAGAAGCGCTGACCCTAAAGAGGAACTCAGGTAAAACCGGGGAACTTTTTCGGCCCCAATTCGTACTTGCGGCAATGAGGATGCGGTGGGTTGTGGAGGACTATCAAGCGTTGGCGCGCTTGATGGTCGCGGGGAACGCTTGGGGGCAGGATGAGACCGCGCTTGCGCCCGGCCGGCTCATTCTTCGGCTGCGCAGGGGTCTTCAGTTGAGCCAGCTTCGATTAGCTGAGCGAGCGGGTGTTCCCCGGTCGCTGGTCGGACGCGTCGAATCAGGGGGGGATGTCCAGGTCAGTTCGCTGCGGCGGCTCTTGGAGGCTCTCGGTTGTGGATTCGTCCTATTGCCGGTCTCGGAAGGGCTGCTGGCCCAGTTTAAGGCGAAGGCCCTGGATGAGCGCCGCCGCGACCGGGAATGGGCGAGGGAACGCCGGAGACTGCGGGTGCACGAGGACGGGGATCAGGAGGCGGTCTAACCCAGGGCGGGATACGGGAGACGCTTGTGGTGGTCCTGGAGCGCGGTCGCGTCCAGGTGGGAGCGGCGCAGAAGGGAGATGCCCTGCACGGCCGAGTGGCAGGCCCGGATGTTGGTCACGCAGGTCACGTTGAGGTCCAGGGCCGTGCGGCGTATGGCGAAGCCGTCCTTGCGCGAGCGCGACCCGGAGGGGGTGTTGATGACCAGGTTCACGGTCCGGGCCTTGAGCAGGTCCACGGGGTCGGGCTTGCCCTCCCCGAGCTTGAAGACCGGGTGCGCCTCGATGCCGTGGCTGTGGAGGTAGCCGCGCGTGCTCCGCGTCGCGTGGAGCGCGAAGCCGAACTGCCGCAGGGCCGAGGCGATGGGCAGGAGGGCGGGCTTGTCCTCGTCGCGCACGCTCAGGAAGGCCGCCCCCGACACCGGGAGGGCGGTCCCGGCCGCGGCCTGGCTCTTGACGAAGGAGCGGGGGAAGTCCGAGTCGAGCCCCATGACCTCGCCGGTGGATTTCATCTCCGGGCCGAGCGTGGGGTCCACGCCCGGGAACTTCCGGAAGGGGAGGACGACGCCCTTGGTCGCGGCGTAGGGCAGGCGGGGGATGCCCAGGCCGCGCAGTTCCTTGGGAAGGAGGCCCTTGAGTTTCGCGCCGGCCATCACCCGCGCGGCGAGTTTCGCCAAGGGGATGCCCGTGGCCTTGCTGACGAAGGGCACGGTGCGCGAGGCCCGCGGGTTGGCTTCCAGGATGAATACCTGGTTGTCCTTGACCGCGAACTGGATGTTGAGCAGGCCGACGACGCGCAGTCCCCTGGCCAAGCGCCGCGTGTAGTCGACGATGCGTCCGATCTGGTCCGGGGTCAGGGAATGGGGGGG
>CAYWAR010000027.1:8212-14482 GCA_964455765.1 uncultured Elusimicrobia bacterium | reverse complement strand
ACGGTCGGCAGCAATCAAGGAGTTCCAATAGCCGCCGCCGTTCAGCCAGGCGTTATGCCTCTCTATGACGGCTGAGTAAATGATACTCTAGCCATGGCGGCCGGCGACGCGGCCTCACTCGAGTCCTACCTGACGCGCTTTCCCAAAGGGGGCCACGCCGTCGAGGTTGGGAAGCGCCTGGAAGACCTGGTTTGGTCCGAGGCCATCGCATCCAAGGACCCCAATCGCCACAAGGCCTTTCTCAACCGATTTCCCAATAGCCGCTACGCCGCCCGGGCTGAGTTGCAGATTGAATATTTCGCCTACGTGGAAGCCTTCAAGGCCACGGACGTGGCGCAACTCGACCGTTTCCTGGGCGCTTACCCTCAAAGCCGTTACCGCCGGGACATCCTGAGGCTCAAGACCGACCTGGAATCCGAACGGATCGTCGCTTCGGGGACTGCGAAGGAGGTCAAAGCCCTGCTGAAAGCCCAGCCCAAGGGAGCCTGGGCGGCCAAGGCGAGGCAGCGGCTTAAGGATCTCGATTGTGTCCTGGCCGACATTTCCGTTATAGCTATCATCCAGGGGCCTGATGGAAATACGGCGATTATCGGATCTGGAAATGACAGCGAATCCGTGGCTGCGGGCGACTTGGTTGGAAAGGCCATGGTGATCTCAATTTCCCGTAAGAGCGTGACGTTTAAGATAAACGGAAGAAAATGCACCAAGGTTTCGGAGAATTGAATTTGGCAAGCCGAGTCCACGGCGTCTGGCGGAGACGGCCAAAACGGCCGGGAGCGGCGACCCCTAACCACAGGATTCGGCCGACCAAAAGTCCCCTTGACTTATATGTATAGTGTACATATACTATCAGTATGACGGATTTGCGGTTCGAGTGGGATGAGGCAAAGAATAAGGAGAACATCAAAAAGCACGGGGTCTCTTTCAATGAGGCGCAGACGGTATTCTTTGATGAGAACGCTGTCCGGTTCTTCGACCCCGACCATTCCGGCGAAGAGGACCGCTTTATTATGCTTGGGATGAGCTTCAAACTACATGTTCTTGTCGTATGCCACTGTTACAGGGAGAGCGATGCGGTGATACGGATCTTCTCAGCGAGAAAGGCGGACAAACGCGAGGCTGCGGATTATTGGAGGGGACGCCATGAGAGCACATTATGACTTTTCAAGATTGAAGGGCGAAAAGAATCCCTACATATCTCAATTGAAACAACCCATCACCATCCGTTTGGACAAGGGGACTGTCGCCTACTTCAAGGCGCTCGCTGTCGAGGTTGGTATGCCCTACCAGAATCTTATCAATCTATATCTTCGAGATTGCGCCTTGCATCACAAGAAGCTGGAACTTAAATGGGCGGTATAGCGGGCCGAACCAAGCGCTTCTACCGACGCGCGCTGGCGAGGAGCCTTTAACGCGTTCGGCAGAGCGATTCGTTGAAGCTGTAGAATAATCCCCTCCGTCGGGGAATTGCTGAGTGTATTCGAATAAAGATTGATCCTAGTGCGGCGATCGATAGCGCGGAGGATTTTTCTACAGCTTCGTTATGCGCACTGGACAGAATTTGGACCGGCCCTGGTCCGCGGAGCGTTTTCGTGCTAAACTTCTGATATGAAGAACTACACCTTTCCGGTTATCGTTGAGCAGGATGAGGATGGCCTCTATATTGGCATTGTTCCAGATCTTAAAGGCTGCCACACTCAGGCCAAAAGCCTCGGGGAATTGGAGAAGCGGCTAAAGGAAGCTATCAGCCTCTGTATTGAAGTTCAACGGAAGGATTTTCATCAGAACAAGTTCGTCGGCCTCCATCAGGTCGAGTTGCGAGCTTGAGCAGGCTGCCTGTCGTTACTTCAACCCAGATGGTCAGGCTAATTCGCCATCTGGGTTTTCAATTTGTGCGCCAGAAAGGCAGCCATGCGTATTATCGACACAGCGACGGCCGTGCCACGGTCGTCCCGATGCATCGCGGCGAGGACTTGGGACGTGGACTCATCAGAACAATTCTGCGGGACGTCGAAATAACTCCAGAAGAATTTCTTCGTTTGCTCCGAGAAGTGTGACGGCGCATAAGATCGGGTTCAGCGGGCCGCGGCATCATGGATTCCAATAGCCGCGGCCGCTGACCCACCCGTTCCTCTTGCGTCGACTCCAACGGGGAGAGACTCTCAGCATGCCGCACTCGAAACCAAGTATCTGGACCTTTCCCGAGCGAGGAGAGTCAACGAGGCCCCTCGACGGGTCAATGTGGACTTCCCGGCTTGGATGATTCATTCCCTAGACAAAGAGGCGAGCAGGATGGGTGTTGACCGCCAATCCATCATCAAAATCTGGATCTCCGAACGCCTGAGCCACCGGCCGGCATAGCGGTCGACCATCCCACGATTCGGAGGAGTTGCGGCTTTTGGCAAACAAGAAAGAAGTACCCGGGCCCGATGATCCCGCCGCGCGCGGGATCATCCTTGGAACGGGCACTCCCGCACCGCGCCGGAGAGGTCGCGGAACACGCAGCGGCGGCGGCCCGCCCGCTTGGCGCGCAGGAGCAGATCGTCGGCGGCCTTCATGGCCTCCTCGAAGGTGGGGCGGCGCGCGGGACGGGCGGAGGCCCCCGGCTTGGCGGGCTTGATGAGGTAAGTCGCCACGCCCGCGCTGAAGCTCAGCTTCTCGGGCGCGGCCCCCGCCTCGCGAGCCAAGGGAGGCAGGAAGTCCATGTCCCTGACGCGTTCGAAGACGCGGCGCAGGATGGAGAGCGCGTCCTCGGCCGACGCGCCGGGGAATAGGGCCGCGAATTCCTCGCCGCCGTAGCGCCCCACCACGTCGGAACCGCGCAGGACGGCCTGCACGGCCTGGGAGAAGCGCTTGAGCACCGAATCCCCGACGTCGTGCCCGTAGCGGTCGTTGAAGCGCTTGAAGAAGTCGAGGTCGATCATGCTCACGCTCAAGCGCAGGTCTCCCCGGCCGGCGGTCTCCAAGAACTGCTCCAGCCGCCGGGCCAGAACGGGGCGCAGGTAGAAGCCGGTCAGCGAATCCCTTTCCGAAAGGTACTTGACCCTCTTGAAGTCGCGCGTGTGCAGGATGCGGTAGCGCAGGAGGTCCTCGAAGGGCTTGAGCCGCCTGGAGAGCCCCTCCTGGGTCAGCCTCTTAGGCGTCTGAAAAGACATGTGCAGCTTGGCCAGGAGCTTGGAGTTCTCCGGGTGGAGCACGACCCAGTTGACCCAGGAGAGCGTCCTCTGCCGGCGCGCCTCCTCGACCTCCTTGGGCGAGAGCTCCGCCACGACGTTGTTGACGATCCGGGAGCGCTTCTCCACCATGCATTCGAGCATGCTCTGCTCGATCATGTGCGAGCGCTGTATCTCCTTGCGCTCATCGGGTAGATAGCCGATGAAGATCTGCTCCTCCACCAGCCCCCGGAGCGCCTCGCAATGCGTCCGGGCCAGCTCATGGAAATCCGACGGTTTGGAGCGCTTCTCGCGCGGGGTGAAGCCCACCCGGTCGTAGATCTCCCTTTCGTCGTAGTCGGCCAGGATGGTGATGTCGCCTTTATAAACCCCGAAATACCGGTAGAAATACCGGTACATCTCGGCGCAGACCTCGCGCAGGTCGTTGCTCTTGATGGCGATGTCCACCAGGGCGGCCCTGCGGCGGCCCTGCGCGCGCTCGCGGCGCAGCGCCGAGCGGGCGGCTTGAAGGTCAGCCCTGAGCTTCTTGGCGTCGAGTGGGGGCATGCGGGCGCTGTCCCCTCCTATGATACCTCTAATTCAGCGATTTGGTATCATCCGATGCTTGAAGAAGATCATCCTTTCCCTGGCCATCCTGGCCGCAGCTCTCGCCGCGGCCTTCCTGCTCCGCGACGAGGAGGCCCGGCGCCTCCTCCTGCGGGTCTCCTCCGAACCCTGGGGCCCGGCCGCCTTCATCGCCGCCTATGCCGCGGCGTGCGTCCTCTTCATCCCGGCCTCCATCCTGAGCTTCGCGGCCGGAGCCCTCTTCGGCCTGGTCAAGGGGATCTTTTTGGTGAGCATCGGCGCCACCCTGGGAGCCACGGCCGCCTTCCTCATAGGCCGCTATCTGGCCAGGGATTGGGTCGCAAAGCGCGTGGGCGCGGACCGGCGCTTCTCGGCCCTCGATGAGGCCATGGGAAAGGAAGGGTGGCGCATCGTGCTACTCACCCGCCTGGCCCCCATCTTCCCGTTCGTCCTTTTGAACTACGCCCTGGGCCTGACTCGGGTGACGCTCAAGGAATATGTCCCGGCCACATGGCTGGGGATACTGCCCGGCACCTCCGTCGTGGTGTATCTGGGGTCTTTGGCCGGCGGCGCGGCCCGGGGAGGGAGCTCCGCCACGACCCCGGTCCAGTGGGCCTTCTATGCCCTCGGCCTGGCCGCCACGCTCCTGCTATCCATCAAGCTCAGCCGCATGGCCCGCAAGGCTCTGATCGCAAGTTGACGGCCTGGTTCTCAGCCAGGCCCCTGAACCCGCCGCCTCGGCAAACTCTTAGAATCCAAGCCGAGTCGACTTGCCGGACCAGTACCTAAAAAATAGCCGAGATTGACCGCGGTCAATGACCGGACTCAATGGGGGGAATCAACAAAGGTGATTGACCGTTATCCTGTGGGCCAGGACGCGCCGCGAGTAGAATATGACCAGACGATTTGAGAGGTTAAGAACATGATCGAACTCCTGATGATCCTGAGCCTGAGCCCGCTGAGCGGGCAGAACACCCTGAGCGCCAAGCCCTTCACGACCTGCCAGTGGCCCAATGTCTGCTCCAAACCGGCCCAGGTCGCCCAGTTCAAGCCCTGCGTATGGCCCAACACCTGCGCCAAGCCCGCCCCGGTGCTCGCGCAATTCAAGCCCTGCGTGTGGCCCAACACCTGCGGCAGCCAGAACACCTTCTAAGGCAGTCTCAAAATAGGAAAAAGCCCCTGTAAAACAGGGGCTTTTTTATTAAACGCCAGAGGCCGCCTGGAAATGATTTCCAGGCGGCCTCTGGGCCCAAGGACCCATATTGTCCCGGGTCTTCCGCGCCTGGCAGGCGGGGGGCCTAGGCCCCACAATAGTGATGGGTATGGACAAGAACTCGAGAACGGCGCTGACGGCACTCCTCGGCCTGGCGCTCTCGCCTTTGCCCGTACTGTCCCAGAGGGTCGCCGTGATGCCGAGAGCCGTGGGCCTCGATTCCTCGGAGGCCCCGGCTCCGGACCCGGTCTTCGCCAAGGACCAGGACCGCCTGCTCTGGCAGGTCCAGGATTGGAACACCTACCTCACCCAGGCCAAGAAGGGCGACCCGGTGGCGGATAAATTCCTTCCCCTGTTCTCCTGGCTCAAGGACCGCGCCGCCAAGACCAAGTCGCCCGATGAGCTCGCCGACATGGACGCCGATTTTAAGCTCCTCGAGGCCGCCCTGCTCAAGGAACTGCTCCCGAACCTCGAATCCCTTCCCCGGGAGGAGCGGGAAGCCGCCCTCGAGCGGCTCCAGACTCAGAAAAAGATCTTGGTATCGCTCCAGCGCAGCCGCGTTCGCATGGGCGCCACGCACCAGCGCAGCCTCGACTTCCTCACGGCCAAGTCGTTGACGGCCGATGACGGGGCCGCGCTCTCGGCGTTCTACGACCGCCTCCGGGGCTACGGCCCGGGAGACTCCCCTATCGTGACGGCCGGCGCCGTTCACGATCTCGCGCTGTCGATGGGGCGGAGCCAGGCGTCTCCGGGAGGCGCGGGGTATCCCTCCGCGCCTTCCGGGGGCTTAGAGATCCCTTCCCCGGTCGAGTGGCCGGTCCCCGCCGCCCAGGGGACGGCGGACGAGGAATCCGCGGCGCGGACGGCGCGGGAGCTCGGGATGCGCGAGGACATCGTGCGCCTGGCCTTCCGCGAGGCCAAGAAGCAGGGCGTCGACTACCGGCTCGTGCTGGCCGTCATCGAGCAAGAGTCCAGCTTCGATCCCCGGGCGACCAGCGCGGTCGGGGCGCGAGGCCTCATGCAGATCATGCCGGCCACGGGCCGCGGACTGGGCGTGCGCAACGCCAACGACCTCTATAACCCCATGGTCAACCTGCGCGCCGGGATCGGCTACCTCAAGGACCTCTGGAACCAGTTCTCGGACGTCACCTTCGCGCAGCTTGGCTCCATCAACCCCTCCACCAACCAGCAGGTCAAGATGGCCATCGCCGCCTACAACGCCGGGCCCGGCGCGGTGGGCAAATACGGCAACGTCCCCCCGTACCGCGAGACCCGCGATTATGTCGCGAAAGTCCTGCGCAACTACGTGGAATTCCGCCG
>CAYWAR010000027.1:5130-8112 GCA_964455765.1 uncultured Elusimicrobia bacterium | reverse complement strand
CATGGCAAGCTCGTTGGACCGCTTGGCCGGGCTCATCGCGCGCCTGCGCTCGCGCCGCGGCTGTCCCTGGGACCGGAAGCAGACGCATCTGAGCCTCATCCCGTATCTCCGGGAGGAGGCCAAGGAGCTGGAGAAGGCCCTGCGCGGGGGCCGCTGGCACGAGATCGAGGATGAATTGGGCGACCTCCTCCTGCAAGTGCTTCTGCACGCCCAGATCGCTTCCGAGAACGGCCTCTTCGACATCCAGGACGTGGCCAAGAGCCAGCACCTCAAGCTCAAAAGGCGCCATCCGCACGTCTTCGGCTCCCGCTCCCTGCGCACCGCGGAGGAGGTCCTCAAAAATTGGGACGATATAAAATCCTCGGAGCGCGCCCGGCGCAGGCTGGAAGTCGACCGCAGGGAGCGCCAAAGGAAGCGGGCCTCGTAGCCCTCGGGCGATGCCTCGGGGAATCCGGAAGAAATCTCTCGCGGCGCGGCGCGGACGCGCCGCGCGCATCGTCTCGGCTCTGGCCAAGGCCTATCCCCGGGCCGACTGCGCCCTCGCCTATTCTAACGCCCTTCAACTGCTGGTCGCCACCATCCTCTCCGCCCAGTGCACCGATGAGCGCGTCAACAAGGTGAGCGGACCTCTCTTCGCCAGGTACCGCTCGGCCGCGGATTTTGCCGGGGCGGAGCTCGCCGACCTGGAAGCCCTCATCCACAGCACGGGGTTCTTCCGCCACAAGGCCCGCAACATCCGCGAGACCTGCCGCATCATCGTCGAGCGCCATGGGGGGGAGGTGCCCGGCACGATGGAAGCCCTTCTGGAGCTCCCGGGCGTCGCGCGCAAGACCGCCAACGTGGTGCTCGGGACTTGGTTCGGCAAAACGGAAGGCGTGGTCGTGGACACCCATGTCCTGCGCTTGAGCGGACGCTTGGGCCTGAGCCGCCGCGAGGACCCGGTGAAGGTCGAAGAGGATCTCATGGCGCTTCTGCCGCGCGAGGGCTGGACCTCGTTCTCGCACCGGATGATCCTGCACGGCCGCAGGGTGTGCAAGGCCTTGCGGCCGCTTTGCGAAGACTGTCCGCTCAGCCGGCTCTGTCCCTCGGCGGGGAAGGCCGGGAAGTGAAGCCGTTGCTCCTGCCGGCCCTCGCGGCCGCCTTGGCGTCCCCTCTCCAGGCGGAGCCCGTCCGCGGACCCTACCTGGCCGACGCGTCCTCGACGACGGCCCTGATCTGCTGGCGGGAGACCCCGGTCTCGGATCATCCCTGCTTTTCCCTGAAGGGGCTCGCTCCCGGCGCGGCCTTCTCATATTCCGTGCCGGAGTCGAGCCGTTCCTGGACCGCCCGCACCCTGCCCCCGCGCGGCAAGCCCCTGCGTTTCGCCGTCTTCGGCGACTGCGGCAGCGGGAAACGCCCACAATTCGAGGCGGCGGCGCTCTTGGAGCGCCTGGACCCGGACATGGCGCTCCTGCCCGGGGACATCGTCTACCCCACGGGGAAAACCGCCCACTATGACGCGAAGTATTTCAGGCCGTACGCGACTTCCCTATCCCGCATCCCCTTCTTCCCGGCCTTGGGCAACCACGACTACGGCAACACCTGGTTCAAGGGGAAGGGGGAGCGCCGCTACCGCAAGGCCTACCGCCGCATCCACCGGCGGGAGAAGTTCTATTCCTTCGACGCGGGGGACGCGCACTTCGCGGTCTTGGACACCAACGCCGCCTACGGCATCCGGGCCGCGGCTGGGGTGGACAAGGACAGCGAGCAGGTCCGTTGGCTGGAGGCCGACCTTTCCCGCTCCGCCGCGCGGTGGAAGTTCGTGCTCATGCACGTCCCGCTCTACTCCTCCGGCAAGCACGGCGACACGCCGCGATTGCAGTCCTCCCTGGGACCCGTGTTGGCCCGGCACGGGGTGGATGTCGTCTTCCAAGGCCATGACCACCTCTATGAACGGACGAAACCCATCGATGGAACGGTCTATGTCACGGCGGGGACCGGCGGCATGAAGCTCTCGCGCGTCCGGAAAAAAGGACCTTGGTCGGAGACGATCCGCTCCGCCTACGGCGTGGTCCTGGCCGAACTGGAGGGGGGGAGTCTGCGGCTGCGGATGCTCGAAAGCTCCGGCAGGACCGCCGATGATTGGACGCTGGCAAAGCCCTGAGCGTCGCGCGGCGCTACATGCCGCGCAGACGCCGAAGGGCTTCTTCGTAGACCTCCCAGTCGCGGCGGATGCCGACGGCCAGGATGAAAACGAGGACCTCCTCTCGGTGGACGCGGTAGATGACGCGGTATTTATCGAAAAGAACCAGCTTGCGGTATTCCTTGAGCTCGAAGCGGAGCGGAGCGCCGGCTTTCTCCGGGACCGTCGATAGAAGCTCGCGGAGCTTAGCCTTTATCTTTTCCCGGGTCTTCTCATCGAACCGCGCGGAGTCGCGCGCGGTGACTTCCTTGTGGACCTTGATCTTGTAACGGACGGGTTCCGCCATGCGGACTACCACTGTTCGAGGTCGATGAAATCCTTCTTGTCGGCGCGGCGGTCTCGCTCCATGGCCAGGGTCCCCAGGACAAGGTCCTCGGCGAGCTCCAACAAGGTCTCGATCTTCTCGTATTGGGCGTAATCCAGCATCACGGCGACGGGCTTCTTGTGGCGCTCGAGGATCACCCGGTTCTCCTTGAGCTGGGAAAGTATCCGCTCCGAGTGGGTGCGCAGTTCGCTGATGCTGGCGAGAGTGGCGCTGTGCTTGACGGTGAACATGTCATCCTCCGGCGTCTAGTCAAAGGATAACAGGGGCCTTCTAATATGTCAATAGTTATTACATTTATTGTTACATTAGAAATAACAAATAATGCAATCCCATTAGGGGGGGGAGAGCGGACCGGCGCTCGCGGGCCTCGCCCAACCCCACGCCGTGCTCATCGCCGGTGGACGCGACAAGCAAGGGGCATACGACTCGCTGGTCGACGTGCTGAGAACGCGCGGCCGAGCGTTGGTGGTGATCG
>CAYWAR010000027.1:0-5120 GCA_964455765.1 uncultured Elusimicrobia bacterium | reverse complement strand
GCTCGCGGCCCGCGAGCGCCTGTCCGCTACTTTAGGATCTCGAGCAGTTCGACCTCGAAGACGAGGGTGGCCCCGCCCGGGATGTCCGGCGGGAAGCCCCGGTCGCCGTAGGCGATGGAGGAGGGGCAGACGAGCTTGGATTTTCCCCCGACTTTCATCTTCTGCACTCCCTCGGTCCAGCAGGGGATGACCTGGTTGAGGGGGAACTCCGCGGGCTGATTGCGCTGCACCGAGCTGTCGAACACCTTGCCGTCGGTCAGCGTGCCGTGATAGTGGACCTTGACCTTGTCCGAAGCCTTGGGGGACTCGCCGGTCCCGGGCTTGATCTCCGCGTAGACGAGGCCCGAGGGGAGCGCCTCCGCTCCTTTCTCCTTGGCCGCGTTTTCGAGGAAGGACTTCGACTTCGTCTTCTCGCCCTCGGCCTTGGCCGCCAATCTCGTCTGGGCCAGCTGGTTCACTTTTTGGGAATAGGCCTGCACATCCACCGAAGGAGTCTTGCCCAAGATGGCGTCTTTAAGCCCCAGTTGGACGAACTTGACCTCTTCGGGCTTCAAGCGGAGGTCCGCGGCCCGCTGGCCCAGGAAGACCCCCAGGGTGTAGAGGGTCTTCTCCTCCTCGGTCTTCAGGCCGCCGTCGGCCTTGCCCGGAGCCTCTCCGGCGCGCACGGCGGACGCGCCGAGCAGGGCGCAGAGTGTCAGCACGGTCGATGATCTCATGGGAAAACTCCTTGAAAAAGATAAAAGCGGGTCATCCTATCATATTCCCCAAAGGGGCCTGACTCGCGAAAAATGCCGTCGCGCTTTTCGCGAGTCAGGCCTTAATGAGGGAAGAGCCGGTCGCGCGCGTCCTTGAGCCAATGGCGGGCCTTGTCCTCGGAGAAATCGCAATGCCGGTTGGCGTAGCGGGTCAGGAAGGTGAGGATGTCGAATTCCGGGTCGGAAAGGACCTCGTCCATCTGCTCGCGCAGGGTCTTGGCGAGGTCCGCGTCGGCCTTGAGCTCCTCGCGCAAGGCCGCTACGGCCTCCGCGTCGTCCTGGTCGGCGAAATAGGCCTCCAGACGGTTTTGCAGCAGCTCGTAGGAGTCGGCCGGCATGGCGGGGTCAGCGGCCCTGGGGGTAGAGGGTGAGCAGAACGACCTTGTCCTGCGTCTTCTCGAATACCGCGACGACTTCCTTGATCCCTTGGACGTCCTCGATCCCGGAAGGCGTCTTCTTGAAACCCACGCCCACCGCGTCTTTCATGAAGAAATGGAGGTCGACGCGGCGCAGCCGCCCCTGCATGAACTGCGTGAGCTCTTTCATGAACCCCGGATCGGAGTTCACGGCGCTCTCCGCGGCCCGCCAGCACTCGCGGGCGGAGAGCACCATGTGGGGCTTGCTGTCGAACTTGGTGGCCACCGCGATCTTCTGGAGGCGGCTCTTGAGGTAGTCGTCGGTGACATCCGGGCCGTGCTTGATCACGGAGTGGCCGAAGTCCGAGAGCTTTCCGAAGACCTCCTCATCGGAGGCCTTGTCCGGGTCCACGTACCGGACGGTCCTGAGCCAGGCAACGGCGTCCTGGGATTCCTGCGACGGCTGGGAGGCCTGGGCGGCCCCCTCTTCCGCGCGCGCCGCGCGGGAGGCTTCTATCGACGACGCGGCCTCGCGCGAGGCGCCCTGGGCGAGGGTGAAGGCTTGGGAAAGCTCCTCGAAATCCCCGGCGGACGAGATGCCGAGGGACAAAGGGAGAAGGACGAGGCTGAGGGCCAGGTTTCTCACAGGGGTACCCCGCCTAACTATAACCCCTGTTCCGGGAAATATCAAGGGCTATTTCTTCTTAAATAGGGATTCGAAGGCGGATTTGGACGAGGGGCCCGGAGCTCTCACTGGAGGGCGGGTCTGGCCCGCCTTCGCGGGCTTGGCCGCGGGCTGGAAGAACTCGCAGAAGTTGGCGCGCGCCTTGTCCACCACCCGGTCGGCCTGGGTCTCCCGGCATTCGTTGTTGACGGAGGGGGAGTGGTGCTCGCAGTTGCGGCAGCAGCGCGCGTCCGCGTCGCAAGCCGGGCAGGACTCCCCGCGCCCGTAGTCCCCGGAGCCGAGGGCACGCCCGCAGTTCCAGCAGACCCCGCCCGCGGACATCCCTATTCCCCCGACAGGGCGCGCAGGTGCGCGTCCTGAGCCGAGAAAGACGAAGCCCACGGCAGGGATAAAGACAGGACGAACATCAATAGGATCCATGGTCTCATGCAGGTCCCTCCCGGGAGTCCCATTATATCAAGCGCATGGCGGGAGGAACGCTTCCGAACTATCCGCGCGGCGAGTGCCGACCTTTAAAAGAGGCCGTACCGTCCCGGGACAAGTAGGGACCCGTAAAAGGGACACAAGTGAAAACGGGGCGAGAGCCGGCGCTCTCGCCGCTTATCGGCGGTGCTTGCCGCGGCCGTGGTGACGGCGGTGGGAACCTTGGTTGGAAGACTGCCGGGGGCTGGAGGCGATCGCGTCGGAGGCGCGGGAGAGGCGGGAGCCGTCGCCGAGGCGCAAGCCCTCGACGCCGATGCGCTCAGCCAGCGAGGGGTCGTCGATGAAGGGGTTGCGGTTGCCCTGGAATCTCTCGACGAGGGCGTTGCGGCCGCGCTCTTGGTTGCTGGGCGGGAAATTCCGGTTCCACTCCAGGAGCAGCTCGAGCTTGTTGCTCCAGAAACCCGGGCCGAAGTCCCCGCTGAATATCCCCTGGCCCTGGTAGCGCGCGAAGAAATAGAGCAGTGCGCGGGCCACCCGGCCCTTGGCGCTGTCCGGCGGCTCGAAGACCCCGCCGCCCAGCTTCGCGCCCGCGTTGTTGGAGTATTCGGCGGAGCCGCTCACCTTGCCGAAGGGGAGGTGCCCTCGGACGCTGTTGGGGTGCATGAAAGTGGGCATCAGATTGTGGAGGTCCGAGCGCATGGGGCTGCGCTTGTTGAAGAACGACTGGGGCCAGACATGCTCCGCGTTCATCCCCGTCCGGTCCACGTAGCCGTCGCCGTTCTGGTCCCCGCGCTCCCGGTAGTCGCCGCCGGAGCCGGACCCTCCCGGGACGAAGACGTCGGAATAGGCGTCCACCACGCCCCGCGCTCCCCTCACCTCCACGTTGTCGGAGACGGAGAACATGTAGCGGCGGGCTTCGTCGTAGCCCTTGGGTTGATGTCCCTGCTGGGCGGACCGGCCCACGGCGTCGAGGAGTTGCCGGCCCGAAAGTTCCAGCTTCCGCACGGCCTGCGCCGCGGGAGCCTGGGCCCCGGAAGCGTCCACCGCGTCCATGGCGGAACCCTGGAGCCTGGCGCCGTCGAAAACCCGCCGAAGGGATGCGGCCTGGGAGACCGAGTCCTGCCCGGAGAGAACGCGGCGCATCGACTTGGCGGAGTCCACGGCCGAGGCCTGGGGCGCCGTCCCATCCTCCGACGCCTCGGGCTGGGCCAGGACGGACCCGGAGGGACCGGCGAGGGAGACTTCCGCCGCGACCGGAGAAACGGCCGGCGCCGCCTCCAGCGCCGGTGAGGCCGCGGCCGCCCTCCTCCAAGACCCCGGGGCCAGGGTCGGCGCCGGGAGGGAAGGCAGGGAGGGAAAGGCCGAGAGAGACGAGGAGACCGGGAGCATCCCCGCGGGCCTTAACGAGGCCGCGACGGAGAGGGAGGCGGCCTGCACCGCGGGCAGAGCCGAGGGCCCCTGGACGCGCACTCCCTTGACGACCTGGCCCGACGCCATGGCGCCGAGCAGAGGGAGGAGGAGGAGGCCCCGCAAGCTCTTCATCCCTCTCAGGATAGCCCCCTGTATAGAGGCTCGCATGAGCCCGTTGGGGCCCATAAATATGGGTCCTTGGGCCCATGCGCGCGGATGTCTATGTTTACGGGGATTCAGCGCAGCGAGGCCGGGAAACGGCGCAGGAAATCCGCCTCGAAGATGAGGACCATGCTGGAGACGGC
Organism: uncultured Elusimicrobia bacterium; assembly: GCA_964455765.1. Lineage (GTDB taxonomy): Bacteria > Elusimicrobiota > Elusimicrobia > UBA1565 > UBA1565 > CAYHRV01. The sequence continues at coordinate 1,186 of CAYWAR010000027.1, read as the reverse complement.
GGAGAGCTCCTCGGAATGCATCTCGATGTGGGTGAGCACCACGAAATCCCTCTTTCCGCCCACCTTGTCCATCACCGTGGACAGGAGCTCCGATTTCACCCCCCCGGAGACGTGCGGCACGGAGAGGATGATGGAGATGCCGAGCGTATCGGCCATGGCCTTGACCATGCCTTGGCCCAGGATATTGGATACCTCGCCGATGATGACCTTGTCTTTTTCGGGGAGAGCCTGCATCCTCGGCCCGCCGTGCTTGGCGATGGTCGCGCAGAGGGGCTTGACGCTCCAATCCGGGAAGAGCATCAGGAATTCCAGGGATAGCGGGGATTGCGGCCGCTGTGAGCGAAGATGGGCGCCCATATGCTGAGTAGCGTCGTTGCCGAAGAGCGTCACGGCCTGGGCGACCTGCAGGATGTCCACGCTCGAGGAGGTGATCATCCACTTGGTGCCGGAGAGCTGGGCCAAGCGCTCCGAGCTCAAATTCGCGCCCGCCTCCAGGAGGCGGGCGATGAAGGCCTTCTCCTCCAGGGAGAAAGGCGCGCTCACCGTATCCCGCCGGGGGCGGGAGAGCCCGCGGCCAGAGACAGGGCGCCGGTCAGAGTCTTTATGTCGAAGGGCTTGCAGACCAGGGGGGCCTTCAGGACTTTCGCCTGGTCGAGGATCTTCTTCTGGTCGTTGCCGGTGACGAGCACGACCTTGGCCCCGTTGGCGGTGCGCCTCAATTCCCGCAGGACCTGTATCCCGTCCATGTCCGGCAAGGAGATGTCGAGCGTCATGAGATCGGGCTTGAGCTTGCCGTACGCCTCCAGGCCCGCGCTGCCGGAATCGGCCTCTCCGATGATCTGATGACCCATGGACTCCAGCATCTCCCGAAGCAATATCCGGGACATGGGAGAGTCGTCAACGATGAGTATCCGATAGCCCAAGGCGATGTCCTCCTACTCTATGTACGCACGAACCGCCAGATTGTAACAGCCCCTTCAGCCGGAGCGCAAGGGCCGCCGGTTCATGGCAGGGCCCGGCCGGCCTCCCGGTCGATGAGCACGATCTCGATGCGGCGGTTCTTGGCGCGGCCCGCCTCGGCGTCGTTGGCAGCCACGGGACGATGTTCGCCGTACCCGGCCGCGGTCAGGAGCGCGGGGTCCACCCCGGCCCTCTCCTGCAGGAAACGCGCCACGGTGGTGGCTCT
>CAYWAR010000026.1:3241-14638 GCA_964455765.1 uncultured Elusimicrobia bacterium | reverse complement strand
CAGGGGCCGGAAGCCTCGTATTGGAACCCCGCCGGGCTCGGACAGCTCTACAACACCTCCGGCTTGGCCTTCCCCATCGGCGCGCGGGGCGAGTTCACCGGCACCGTGCTCCAAGGAGCCAATGACTTGAACCAGCTCGCGCAGGACTGCGACGCCAGCCGGCCCAATTGCACTGCCGCCGCCGTCGGCCAGGCCCTCAGCCGCTTTGGCAACGCGGGCAACGGAGCCATGTTTGATTGGGGCGGGGGAGCGGAACTCAAGATCAAGCGTGCGGTCGTGTTCGTCAACAGCCTCGGCTCGGTCGGGGCGACGCCGGTCATGGACCCCACCAACACCTGCCCCGGCGCCGGCTGTCTCTCCGGCAACCAAAGCTCTCTCATCCTGCGAGGAGGCTCCTTCACCGAACTCGGATTGGGCTACGCCAAGGAGATCAAGGAGACCGGCCTCATCCTCGGCGGCAATCTCAAAGGCATCGTGGGGAACATCGGCTTCAACCGGATCGTCGTGGCGAAGAGCGACGCCGAAGGCGGCTCGTTCTCGAAGTTCAACGACAACGCCAAGTCGAGTTTCCGGCCGGGCATCGACCTCGGCCTGCTCTGGGACGCGCGGGAGACCTACTCCTCTCTGCCTTGGAGGCCGCGCCTGGGCCTGGTCGCGCGCAACATCAACAACCCCAAGTTCGACATGCCGGACGCGGCCAAGCTGGCCGGCGCCGGGGACAAGTACTCCCTGGAGGGCCAAGTGCGCGCCGGGGCGGCCATCAGCCCCTTCAAGTTCTGGCATCTGGCCGCGGACCTCGACCTGACGAAGAACCTCACCGCCATCGAGGGGTATCACTCGCGCTATCTTTCCCTGGGGACCGAGATCAACATCTTCAACCGGACTTGGATCAACATCCCCTTGCGCGCGGGCATCAAGAAGAACCTCTCCGACACCGGCTCCGGCGCGGCGTATTCCCTGGGTTTGGGCCTGAACTTCCTGCACATCATCGTGGACGTCGGCGGCCAGGTCAGCGCCAAGCGGACCACGCTCCAGGGCGAAGGGAAGACCGAAGAGGTGCCCAACAACTTCGCCGGCGCCGCCCGCATCGCCTTCCTCTTCGGAGGCAAGGACGAGGGCGGAAGGGAAAAGGCGGAGAAATAAGCTCCACCCCCGCATGACCGCGGCAGGAACAGGGCTGCTCTGCCTTTCGCGCACCGCCCTGTTCCTGCCGCCCTTGCCTTGCGCGGGGGCCCCCTCCCGCTCCTCCAAGAAGCCTCCTCGCCGAAGCGCTCCCGCGCCGGCTCCTCCCCGGGAGCCGGAGTCCCCCATCACCCGCCTGCGCGAGCAGATCAAGGCCCTCATGGCCGACATGCGCGTCTCGGCCGGGAAGCTCCAGACCCTGCAGAAGCGCTACCCGGGGAACAAGGACCTCGACGCCCTCCTGCCCGAGCGCAGGGCCGTGCTCCAGGAGATCGAGGAGCGCTGGGCCGAGCTCGAGCGCATGGAGGAGGATTTTAAGCGCATGCTCAAGATCGAGCAGGCGCAGACCGTGACGGCCCTGCTCCAACGCTTCCAGACGGGGACCATGCCCAAGGACGAATCCTCGGCCCCCCAGGCGGAGGTCGAGCGCCTCATGGGCATCGACTCCTTCAACCGCGTCATCAAGGAGTTCAAGACGGAGATCGGCAACATCCGCGGCCAGGAGAACGGCGCCTGGAACGCGGAGCGCCAAGCCATCGCCGATGAGAAGCGGCGCATCGCCATCGCCTGCGGCGGCGCGGGGGCCTTCCTCGCCCTGATCCTCTTCGTGCGCTACGTGCGCAAGCGGCGCCGTTTGGCCACCGTGACGGTCACCTCCGTCGCCCCGCAAGGCTACCCCACTCCCGCTCCGGGCCTGCCGGGCCAGGCCCCGGGCCTTCTGCCGGGCCCCTCGACCCCGGCGCCGTACGCCGCGGCCGGGGCGGAAGCGGTCGGCACGGTGATCGGAGGCAACTACAAGATCCTCTCGGAGCTGGGCCGGGGAGGGCTCGGCATCGTCTACGAGGCCCAGGACGTCACGCTCGATCGGAAGGTGGTCCTGCGCAAGATCCGCGAGGAGGTCCATCAGAGCGAGAAGGACATCGAGGCCTTCCTCGCCCAAGCGCGCTTCGTGGCCGCGCTCAAGCATGCGAACCTCACCGAGATCTACTCCATCTTCCTGGAGAGCGAGCGCATCTTCATGGTCGTCGAGCATTTCGCCGGCCAGCCCCTGAGCCGCTTCCTCGACTCCGGAAACCGCATCTCCCTGCGCTCGGTCAAGGGCGTGCTCCAGCAGGTCTGCGCGGTGCTCGACTACGCCCACGCCAACAGCGTCCTGCACGGGGACCTCAAGCCCTCCAACATCATGGTCAACCCCCAGGGCCTGGTGAAAGTCATGGATTTCAGCATCGGCCTGCAGGCCAAGAAGATCCTGGCCAAGCACGGCTGGTCCGAGGCCCGGGTGAGCCCGGCCTACATGGCGCCCGAGCAGGAGCTGGGCTTCGCGGCCAAACCCTCCGACCTCTACTCCCTGGGCATCTGCTTCTACGAGCTGGCGACCGGCCGCCTGCCCTTCGAGGGCCCCAATTTCCTGGCGCAGAAGCGCGAGATGCGCTTCCCCCCCCCGACCCAGCTCGTGCCGGACCTCCCCAAGGGCGCGGACCTCGTCGCTCAGCGGGCGCTGCAGCCCGAGCCGGGAAACCGCTTCCGCTCCGCGGCCGAGTTCTTCTCTATGGTCGCTTCGCTCCCCGGATAGATTTCGCCTCCATGAAGAAAAGGGGCGCCAAGGCGCCCCTTTTCTTCACTCCGGCTCAACAGGGAAACTAGGCGACGGAAGCGAAATATTCCTTCGACTTTTGCGGGTCCGCCTTCATCGTCTTCTTGCCTTCGGTCCAATTGGCCGGGCAGACCTCGCCGGTCTTCTCGGTCTGCTGGAAGGCCTTGAGGACGCGCAGGACCTCGTCGACGCTGCGGCCCACTCCCAGGTCATGGACGACCGAGTAGACGACCTTCCCCTTGGGGTTGACGAGGAAGAGGCCGCGCAGGGCGATGGCGTCGTTGACGAGGACTCCGTAGTCGCGGGCGATCTTCTTGGTGATGTCGGCGAGAATGGGATAGGCGATCTCCCCGAGCCCTCCCTCCTTGCGGGGGGTGTTGGCCCATGCCAGATGGGTGAACTTGCTGTCCACCGAACAGCCGACCACCTCGGCGCCGAGTTTCTTGAACTCGGAGATCCGGTCGCTGAACGCGGTGATCTCGGTGGGGCATACGAAGGTGAAGTCCAACGGGTAGAAGAACAGGACCAGCCACTTGTCCTTGTAGTCCGCGAGCTTCACTTCCTTGAACGACTTCCCTGCCAGGGCCTCGGCTTTGAAGTCCGGGGCCTCCCTCTGCACCAGCGTCTCTCCCATGTCCATGCCTCCTGAACGGCTATATCTTATTGAAACTCTGTCTCATTATAGCAGAACCGGATGAAAATGTCCACATTCCCCGAGTCGCAATAGGCCTATTCCAGCGACCGGTGCATGCGCAGGGCCGCGGCGCCGAAGGCCAGGTGAGGCCCCCAAGCCGCCAGCGCCGCGTGGAGCCGTCCCGCGCTGCCCAGGGCGCGTCCCGCCTCGATGAGCCAGAGGTAGAGGAAGCAGACCGCCAGCGCCGCGGCGAATCCCACCGGACGCCCCTGGCGCCTGAGCCGGAGGGCGATGGGTATCCCCACCGCGCAGAGGACGAGGTTGGCGAAGGGATAGGCGAGCTTCGAGTGCAGGGCGGTGCACAGGAGATGCGGGGATTCCCCCATGCGCGCGGCCCGGGGGATCTGCCTAAGGAGCTCCCGGATGCTCATCTCATCGGGATCCATCCGGCGCGGGGCCAGGTCCTTGGGAGGCACGCCCAGGTCGGACTCGAGCCGGGAGAACGGGATTTCGGCCGTGATCCTTCCTCTCTCGTCCATGCGGCGGTCGACCCCGTCGAGGAAGACCCACGCGCCCTTTTCCGGCTCCCAGCGCGCCGCGCGCGCGTCCACCTGCCGGCGGGGCCCGGCGGGGCCGAAGTAGTCCATCACCGGACGCTCCATGGTCCCGTCCTTGACGGTGAAAAGCGAGGCCGTCACGATCTGGTCCGCCCCCCCCGTGAGCACCGCGTCGAAATACTTGTCCCATTCCCACTCGGGATGGATCTTGTCGCGCCAGAGGAATTGCGAGCGCCGGTAGCAGACCGGCAGGAGCGTCTCCTGGAACACGAAGCTCGCGGCGGCCAGGGCCAGGGCCGTCCAGATGAGCGGCCGGAAAAACTCGCCCGGCTTGAAGCCCGACGCCTGGACGCCGATGAACTCCCCGGACTGTATGAATCCGCTCACGGCAAATAGCGTCGCCAGCAAAGTCGCCATGGGCACGATGCGGATGGTCCAGTAGGGGACGGAGAGCCCCAGGTATTGCGCCACCGTCCAGGCCGACGCCTTCGTGCCGACGATGTGGTTCATCTTGTCGAAGAGGTCTCCCATGAACACCAGCAGGGAGAATATCCCCAGGCCGAAGAAGAAGGGCGCGAGGAAGCGCCGCGCGATGTACCAGGAAAGGATGTTCACCGCTTGACCATCCGCCACCAGAGCGCCGCCCCGGCGGCCAGGGAGACGGCGTTGGGGAGCCAGGGACTCCAGGAGCTGAAGGCCTCGTTCCGGCGGCCCAGGCCTATCCCCAGGGCCAGCAGGCCGTAGAACATGAACAACACCCCCAGGCTCATGGCGAAGGAGACGGTCCGGCTCCTCTTCTCCAGGCGCAGTCCCAGGGGACAAGCCACCCAGAACAGGACGAAGGGGGCCGCGGCGCCGGCGCTGCGCAGGGCGGCCTCGGTGGCGAACTCGCGCCGCTTGGAAGGCTCAAGACCCCCGGCGCTCAGCCGGGCCTTCAGGTTGAAGGTGTCCATCTCCTGGAGGTCGGGATCGCGCCGGGCCTTGGCGTAGTCCACGAAAGGGATGAAGAGCTTATAGAGTCCGAAATTAGCCGTCGTGTGGCTCTGAGGACTCTCATTGGGCCACTGCAGGGCGCCCCCGCGCAGCTCCAGCCGCATGCCCCGTCCCGGGTCGAGCTCCGCGCGGCCCCTGGGGGCCGACACGCGCAAGCGGGCATAGCGGCCCTTGAGCTTGACCAGGCGGACCCCGGAGACCTCGCCCTCCGCCCCCACCTCCTCGGCATAGAAACGCCAATCGCCGAGCGCGAAATAGATCTTGGGCTCCAGGTCGACCCGCGCGACCTGGGCCGCGGCCGCGGAGTAGGCGTCGCGGAAGGAATGGAAGCCGTCCGGGCTCGCCTTATGATTGACATAGAGCAGGAGCAGGCTCAGGGATACGGCCAGCAGGAAGAAGGGGGCGAGCATCTCGCGGAAGGAGAACCCCGCCGAGCGCAGGGCCAGGACCTCGCCGCTCTCCGAGAGCCGGCCCAGGGCCAGGAGCAGGGCCACCACGAAGGCCATGGGGAGCGCCAGGCCGAGGAAATAGGGCAATAGCCGCGCGAAGCAGGAGAAGATCCAAATCAGGGGAATGCCCTTCATCATGGCCAGGTTGAAGAGCCTGAGAAAGTAGTTCATGAGTAGCACGAAGAGGAAGACCCCCACTCAGAGGGAGAACGCCGGAAGGTAGAGGCGCAGAAGGTAGCGCGTCAGGATGGACATGAGCTCCGTCGATTATATCAATTACCCCCCGACGCGCCTGTCAAGGTCAAGGAATCCTTGACCTTGACAGGTTAATATACCCCCGTTATACTTAGATTCTTATTCGCCCGCGCGCGTATTCCGGCGCGGATGAGTCCCGCGCCGAGACGCGCCGTCGCACGGCATCTTTGACCAAGACATCCTCTCGGGGACCCCTACTCGTCTTCGCCCTATGCTTGTTCACGGGCGCGCTGGCGCGCGAACGGGCGCTGGCCCAATTCTCCGTCCCCTACGACCCCGACTTCGCCTCGCAGCCGGGAAAACAGGAAGACCCCTCTTCCCCGGCCCCGGCGAAAGGGGCCTCCGAGCTCCCCCCGGCGCTCCGGCCGGGGACCACCGACTCCTTCCTGCCCGGGAGCTGGAGCGAGAGGCTCTCGCCCTTCCTCCTCCTCGACCGGCCCGATCCTTCCCGCATCTTCGACCTCCCCGCGTCCACGGCCCCGCCCTCCTTCGAGGAGTTTCTCCGGGACTTCCGCCCTTTGCGCATCGACCGGGCCCGGTGGAACAAGATGCGCGAGGACGTGGAGTACGGAGTCCTCCCCAGGGAAGAGCTCGAGCCGCCGCCCGCGGAAGAGGACATCGCCCTCTCCACCGGCGCCCCCCGTCCCGCCCGGCCCGAGATCGAGATGCCGACCTACGGCACGAGCCTCTCGATCACCGGCCGGAAAGTGATCGGCTTCTCCTTCAACGAGAAGCGCTACACCAACGACCAGCGCACCACCGGGCGGCCCAAGTCCACCAACCTCATCGACATCACCCAGCAGCTTCAGCTGCGCATGCAGGGCAAGGTGGGCCCGAAGATCACCGTGAACGTGGACTATGACGACACCAAGCTCAACAAGCAGGACATCTCCGTGGTCTACCAGGGCGACCCCAACGAAGTGGTCCAGAACGCCTCCTTCGGGGACATCGACCTATCCCTACCGGCGACCGAGTTCGTCAGCTACAACAAGCAGCTCTTCGGCATCCGGGTCCAGCTCAAGTACAAGGGCTTCAACGCCATCTTCATCGGCTCGCGCACCAAGGGCACGACCAAGACCAAGCAGTTCAAGGGGAACACCCAGTTCGTGGGCTTGGACATCCCCGATACGAGCTACATCCGCCGCCAATACTACGACCTGACCTTCGACAATCCCGCCCGCCTGCCCATTCAGGCCGGCAGCGAACGGGTCTTCCTCTCCCGCCGGAGCGGCGGCCAGCAGAACGTCAACGAGACCACGCTCACCGTCGACGACCTGACCGACGCGAGCGCGACCTTCACCGGGAGCTTCGTCCAGCTCACCCCCGGCGTGGACTACACCGTGGACTACGTGCGCGGCATCCTGACCTTCAAGAACTCGCTCGATCCCCAGTTCGTGGTGGCCGTGGACTTCAGCGACAAGGGCGGCGTGCCCATCACCCAGCAGACCTCCTCGGCGACCCTGACGGGCGACGGCACCGGACGCCTCAAGCTCGTCAAGACCTTCGCGGACACGGCCATCGCCTCCACGAGCACGGAGACGGGCTACAACCGCGAGCTCAAGACCTTCTACAGCATCGGCCGCTCACAGATCGTGCGCGACGACGGCCGGGGCAACTTCTTCTTGCGCGTGCTCGACCAGAACCGGGTGGAGGCGGGCGCCCAGCTCAACCCCGTCCAGAAGTATCCCGAGACCATCGCCGTGGACTTCGAGAACGGCGTCTTCAACCTCAACAAGCCCTTCGGGACCAGCGTCCTGGACGCCACCCCGGACGCGGAACTCTATTCCCCCACCCCCATCACCAAGCGGCAGTTCCAGGTCGAGTTCCGCTTCCGCCTGAAGACCTTCTTCCTGGAGCCGAACCTCGTCCTGCAGTCGGAGGTGGTGCTCATCGACGGGGTCCGCCTCTCGCGCAACTCCGATTACTTCATCGACTACGAGTCGGGATTTATCACCTTCTTCAACGAGGAACGCATCCGGGAAGGCTCGCTCATCGACGTGAGCTACGAGGTGGCGCCCTTCTCCGGGACCGCCACCGACAGCCTCCTGGGCACGCGCGTGGGCTACGACTGGGGCCGCCATTTCTCGATCGGCTCCACCCTGCTCTACCAGACGGGGTCGAAGCCCCCCACGGTCCCGACCGTCACCGAGCTCGCGCGCAGCCTCCTCGTCTACGAAACGGACATGCAGCTCAAGGAACTGCGCCCCTTCTCCTGGCTGAGCGCGAGCTTCGCGCTGGAAGGGGCGCGCAGCCACGCCAATCCCAACCTCTCCAAGAGAGCCCTCATCGAGAACATGGAAGGAGTCAAGCAGGACGACACGGCGGGGATGTATGACTTCTCCTGGCAGGCGACGGCCAACCCCACCCAGTCGCCGGCGGACCCCTCCGGCTTCACGCTCAAGAACGTCGACATCCCCATCCGAACGATCAACAAGAACGAGCAATCCACCGAGAACGAGACCCAGAAAGTGCTCGACTTGGCCTACGATTTCACCCTGGCTCAGACGACGGAGACCTCCATCGTCTACTCCTTCTCGCCCACCGGCATAGACCTCTCCCAGAAGAACCTCCTGGAAGTCACCCTCTATCAGAGCGAGGCCTCCAACAACGAGATCAACTTCCACTTGGGCGGGGTCAACGAGGACGCCGACGGCGACGGGATCCTCGACACGGAGGATGAGAACAAGGACAACCTGCTCCAGCCCGCCGAGGACATCGGCTTCCTCTACAACCCGCTCGCCAAGGGCTCGCGCCGCTACGGCGGCGGCGACGGCAGGATCAACTCCGAGGACTTGAACCAGAACGGGAAGCTCGACTCCGCGGATTTCACCGGAGGGGATTTCGGCTACCTCAATTCCGCCAGCCCGAACCTCTACGACGTGACCGACCAGATCAACCGCACCAAGCTCGACTTCTCGGGCTGGCACACCTTCCAGATCCCCCTCAACATCACGCAAGCCGACGCCCCCCGCTGGCTGGCGGTCAAACAGCTGCGCCTCTCCCTCCGTCGGCCCGCAGGCGGGAACACGGCCGGGACGATCCAGTTCGCCCGCGTCGCCGTCGTAGGGAACTCCTGGCTCCGCGGCGAGGCCAAGGACCCCGCCACCGGCACGGTGGGCGGAGGCACCATCACCATCCGGGCGGTCAACAACGTGGACAACCCGGGAGAATACGTTCCCATCTTCCGCGCCGGCGGGGACGCCCAGACCATCTTCAACGACCTCTACGGCACCACCGAGGAGCTCCAGCGCCAGTCGAACTCCTCGAACCTCTCCGAACAGGCCTTGGAGATACGCTTCGGCAACCTGACGGCGGGGACCACGGTCCACACCCGGCGCAATTTCATCCGGGCTCTGGACATCAGCCAGCACCGGAAATTCGTCTTCCTCCTCAACGGGAACACGGACTCCCTCAACTCCGCCCAGGGCGACAAGGTCTTCTTCCTGCGGGCGGGCTCCGAGAAAGACTACTTCGAGATCCAGGTCCCCATCGCCTTCAGCGGGTGGCGCAAGGTCTCCGCCTCGCAGATCGACACCAACAACGACCAGATCCCCGACAAGTGGGTGGCGGACCAGGGCCCGCCGGGCACCGTCGCCTTCTCCACGGGCGCCCCGAACCTCCAGCAGATCGCCGCCCTCTTCGCCGGCGTGTACTCCACCGCGGCCACGACCACGGCCGGAGCGCTCTATCTCAACGAGATCCACCTCACCGAACCCATCACGCGCGTGGGAACCGCCAAGAAGGTCCAGGCGGACTTCGCGGTGCCGGGCTGGGCGACTTTCGGGGGCAAGCACCGCGCCGTGGACCGCAATTATCAGACCCCGACCACGGTGGTCTCCAACCAGGACAACCGTCAGGACTCGGCCTACTTGGGGCTCGACTTCATCCGCTTCTTCCCCATGCGCTTCGACCTGATGCGGACCATCACCATCACCCCCAACGCCAACGCCACCGGCGACCGCTCGAACCTCGTGAGCCTCATCTCGCAAGGCAAGGTGACCCGCTACAACGGGAACGCCTCGGGCAGCTTCAGCTACGGGGCCCTGCCCAGGCTCTCCCTCTCGCACCTGCGCGACCGCACCGAGTACGAGCTCCTCACCCGTCTCGACGACCGCAAGAGCTACAACGCCGGGCTCACCTACGGGGTGCCCTTGGACCGGTTCTTCCTGCCCAAGAACATCGACCTGACCGGCTCCTTCTCGAAATACTCGGTCTCCTTCGAATCCCTCCAGGCCCGCAATTTCCCGGGCAATTTCAACACCGACGAATTCACCAAGTCCTACGGGGCGCGCCTCTCCTTCGTCCCGTGGGCGGGCTCCTCCCTCAACCCCAACTATTCCCTCACCACGATCAAGGAGGACCGCGTCGAGTTCAACCAGAGCCGGGAGACCCGCCTGACCTATCCCAAGTCCCTCAGCCAGGCCGTGGGCCTGACCTCCAACTTCCGCCTCCTGAGCTGGCTCAACCCCTCGTTCAATTATTCCCTGACTACCATCGAGAACAACCTGCTCTCCGTGTCGACTTTCATCGTGGCCGGCACGACGCAGGTGTACGGCATCGGCGAGATCAAGACCATCAACCGCTCCGCCAGCGGCGGGATCAACCTCACGCTGTCGGCGCAGGAGATATTGAAGGGGACGAAGCTCCTGCGCTCGTTTACCCTGGCCAACGGCTACCAGCTCCAGGACGGCGACGTCTACAACAACGTCGAGCGGGACCGGGACTCGCGCACGGCCCTGTGGGTCCGCACCCCCCTCAAGGACACGGGCATAGCCTCCCAGCGGGTGAACCTCACCCTGCGCGACACCTACAACTCCACCCAGCGCTGGTCCCCTCTGGAGGCCTACGAGATCGGGGGCCGCAAGGGAGCGTTTAAGACCTTGGCCATCACCAACAACTACGTCCAGAGCATCCAGCGCTCGGAGGTCACCGGCACCCGCTCCAAGACCGTCTCCACCACCCTGCCCGACCTGCTGGCCTCCCTCTCCCAGATCGAGCGCCTGCTCTACGCGGACCGTTGGATGAAGAACGGCCAGCTCAACCTCAAGTACTCGGCCCGCAGGACCGAGGTGGTCTCCCAAACCCTGGACTCCGACGATGCCTTCGGCACGGACCTGCGCGCGCTCCTGCGCGACCGCTTCGACACCACCTTCAGCTTCAACATGCGCGGCTCCAAGAAGAAGGACCTGCGCATCGGCCAGGTGACGCAGACGACCGGCCACAAGGACGCCACGCTCCAGTCGACCTTCGACCTGAGCCAGTTCCGCTTCACGCCGAAGGTGGACTACCAGAACGACGTCGCGGCCCTGGGCACGGGCGTTCAGACGCAGAACACCACGGTCATCACCCCGAGCATGCTGGTGCGCACCGACATCTCCCTGTCCAAGGGGCTGGCCCTGCCCTTCCTCAAGGAGCCCTTGCGCTTCACCAACCGCATCATCTGGACCACCACCCTCTCGATGGCCATGCGCTCCTCTCCCGTGACCGTGGCCGACAACTCCCGGCTCTTCAACCTCAACACCAACGCCGATTACGAGATCGCCAAGAACCTGCGCATGACCCTCAACGGCACCGTCTCCCGCCTCTGGCACAAGTTCCTGAAGGAAGAGGATTTCATCGGCTATACCTTCGGGACCATGCTGACCTTCCAGTTCTAATCGGACCGGGATCGGGGGCAAAAACAAGGGGTTTTGGCGGCGCGCCCGGGTATTGGCCGCACCGCGGGGCCATTTT
>CAYWAR010000026.1:0-3231 GCA_964455765.1 uncultured Elusimicrobia bacterium | reverse complement strand
CCCGCCGCCCCAACCCCTTCGGCGTTCCCCCCCGATCCCGGGATAATGGCCGAAACGGCGGGAACTTTTTCAAGAGTCATCCGTACTTGGGGGTGTGGGGACTAGACCTCAAGGACTTGCTTCTGCACCTCCTCCTGCCCAGGGTCTGCCTCGGGTGCCGGGAGGACTTGCCCTTGCCGCTCTCCGGGCCGCTCTGCGGAGCCTGCTTGGGCCTGCTTCGCCCGGCCTGGGCGGAGCCTCTCTGCCGCCTCTGCGGGGCGAGGTGGGAGGGGCCGGAACCCTGCTGTCACGACTGCCGCAAAGGCCTGCGGCCGGTGGACGCCATACGGGCCGCTTTCCTCTATCGCCACCCCCTGCCCCGGCTCCTGCACTCGTTCAAATACGGGGCCCGCCCCTCCGTGGGAGAGCCGCTCGGGTCCTGGATGGCCGGGGCATTCCCTCGATTTCCTGAGCTGGAGGGGGTCGACGCCCTCGTCCCGGTTCCCTTGCACGCCTCCCGGCTCAGGGAGAGGGGATTCAATCAGGCCATGGTCCTGGCCCGGCACGTGGGAAAGGCCGCCGGGCTGCCGGTGCTGGACGCCTTGGATCGGAAAACAGACACGCCGGCGCAATGGCGTTTCTCGCGCCGCAAGCGCGAAGGCCGCCTGCGGGGGGTCTTCGTCGCCTCTCCCCGAGCCGACTTATGGGGGCGTCATGTCCTTCTCATCGACGATGTCTGCACCAGCGGCGGGACCTTGGAGGGCTGCGCGCGAGCGCTCAGGGAGGCGGGAGCGGCGTCGGTGCGGGCCTACGTTCTGGCCCGTTCGTAAGGTTGCCGTTCCAACTTATCCCGGACTTTCGACAAATTCCATGGAATTTGTCGAAAGTCCGGTCCTATTTTAGGCCGAGGAGCTTCTTCCACCAGGGAATGGGCGCAGGCGCAAGCGCCTGCGCTTCCTCACCCTGGGCCACGTATTCGGGGAGGGTGAACAGGAAAGTGGCGCCTTTGCCGGCCTCGCTTTCGACCCACAACTTGCCCTGCTGGAGCAGGATGAGGGATTGGGCGATGGCCAGGCCGAGCCCGGTGCCGCCGGGATGCTTCTCGCCCGCGGCGATCTGCACGAATTTCTGGAAGACCTTCTCCTGGTCCTCCTTGGCGATGCCCGGCCCGGTGTCGCTGACGCTGAACTGGACCAGCTTCGGCTTGCCGGCCAGGCTGACCAGGATGCGCCCCTCCCGGGGGGTGAACTTGATGGCGTTGGAGAGCAGATTGACCATCACCTGCACGGTCCTCTTCTGGTCGGCCAAGACGGGCTGGAGGGAAGGCTCGGCCTGGAACTCCAGGCGCACTCCCTTCTTCATGGCCCAGGGCTTGATGCTCTCCACCGCCTCCTGGGCGAGCTTCTCCGCGCTGATGGGCTTGGGGTGGACCGTCATCTGGCCCGACTCGATCTTGGAGAAATCCAGGATGCTGCTGATGAGGTCCTCGAGGCGGTCGGTGTTGCGCAGGGCGTTGCCCATGATGCGCTGCTCTTCCTGCCCGATCTTGCCGATGATGGCCCCGTCGAGAATCTCCAGCGCGGCGCGTATCGCGGTTAACGGAGCGCGCAGCTCGTGGGTGACGTGCGCGATGAACTCCCTCTCCTTGCGGTCGAGCTCGCGGTGCTTGGCCGCGTCGCTGATGGCCGACACCATGCCGATGGTCTTTCCGCTCTCGGTCTGGACCACGGCCGTGGACGCCCTCAGGGTGCGCCGGGCGTCTTCGTTGGCTTTGACCTCCAGTTGGGGGGTGAAAGCCCCCTCCGCGGACACCGCCGCGTCCTTGGCCATGGTGAGGAGGTGCTCGTCCTTGATGTGGTCGGAGAGCGGCTTGCCGGCCACCTGCGCGAGCTGTACGCCGTAGAGTTCCTCGGCCGCCGGGTTCATCATGAGCACGCGGCCCTGGTCGTCTACGACCACCACGCCGTCGGCCATGTTGGTGAGCACCGCGTCCGTGCGCACGGCCTCGTTCTTGAGCACGGTGACGTCCTTGTGGAGCTCGTGCGTGGCTTCCTTGACCTTCTCCTCGAGCTCGGCGCGCACGCGAGAGAGGACGGCGTCGATGATGAGCTTCTGGTCCTCCGGATTCGGGACGGAGCGCGAGACGAGCTCCTCGATGGTCGAGTCCAGGGATTCGGTGCGGACCCGCTCGGCCAAAGCCGCGGCCTCGCTGGTCGCTCCTCCAGGCCCCGTTCCGCCTCCGCCGCCCTCGGTCCCCGTTCCGCCTCCGCCGCCGGGGCCCGGCCCCATCCCCGGACCCGGGCCGCGCCCGAGCCCCCGTTTGTCCACCCGGGCATAGACGGACTCGTTGAGGACGATGTGTTCGACGCCCCTTTCCTTGAGATAGGCCTTGGGCTCGACCCCCTTGGCTGCCTCCGGCCGCAGCGCGGCCAGTTGGCAGAGGGCGCTCAATTCCTCCCCGCTCACCCCGGGTCGGAAGGTGAGGCTCGAGAGCTTGAAGCGGGCGAAGATGTTCGGGATGGAGTTGGGCACCTGGGTCCTGCCGCCGATGACCTTCCCGTTGGCGATGAGTTTGTCCCCGTCGAGGGTATAGGAGACCTCTTTCTCGGAAGCCTGCTCGAGTATCTTCGAGAGCATCACCGCGGTCTCGGAGATCATCGCCCTCACCGCCGGGTGGCTCGCGGTGTAGAGGTTCATCTGGCTGAGCGTCTTGCCTAGGACCTTGAGGACCTCGAGGCTGAGGCGTTCGAATTCGCTCGCGGGAGGCGATTCTGCCATGTTAGAGCCGGAAGAGATCCCGCCTCCGCAGGCCCTTGGTGGCGTTGCGGGCGTCGAAGACGAGCCGGGCCTGGCGCACGACCGAGGGGTAATCCACGCCGGAATGGGCGGTGAGCACCGCCACGAGGTCCGCCTTGCGCAGATTGGACGGCGTCAGAGGCGTCGACCGCATCTTCTTTCCCTCGATCGTGAGCGCCGGGACATGCGGATCATGGTAGGAGACTTCCGCCCCCAGGTCCAGGAGCAGTTTGATGACGTCCAGGGACGGGGATTCGCGCACGTCGTTGACGTCCGGCTTGTACGCGGCCCCCAGGACCAATATCCGGCTTCCCCGCACGGGCATCCCGCGGCGGTTGAGCAGGTCCGCCATGCGGGCGACGGAATGCTCCGGCATGGAGCCGTTGATGACGCCGGCCAGCTCGATGAAGCGGGGCTCGAAGTTGAGCGCCTTCATCTTCCAGGCGAGATAGTGCG
>CAYWAR010000025.1:0-14641 GCA_964455765.1 uncultured Elusimicrobia bacterium | reverse complement strand
GCGGCGACGGCCTGGGCAGCTTCAATTTCTCCACGGCCGCGGCCCTGGCCGCGGCCGGCGCCGGCGCGGCGGTGGCCAAGCACCGCAACAGCGCCGTCTCCAGCCGCTCCCGCCGCGCGGACGTGCTCGAAGCCTTGGGCGTAAGCGTGGACGCGCCGCCCGAGACCGCCCTGCGCTGCAGCCGGGAGACCGGCTTCGCCTTCCTGTTCGCCCCGCGCTATCACCCGGCCATGAAGAGCGTGGCCCCCCTGCGCAAGGCCCTAGGCGTGCGCACGGTCTTCAATCTGCTGGGCCCGTTGGTGAACCCCGCCGGTGTCCGCAGGCAGGTGGTGGGGGTCTATGACCGGGACCTGCTCAAGACCTACGCCGAGGTCCTGCGCGAGCTGGGAGCCGAGCGCGCGCTCGTGGTGCGGGGTTCGGACGGCATGGATGAACTGACGCTCACCGGCCCATCCACGGTCTGGCATCTGGAGGGCGGCATCCTGCGCCAAGAGGTCCTCGCCCCAGAGGACGCGGGGCTTTGCCGCGCTGACGCCTCCTCCCTGCGCGGGGGCGACGCCGCGGAGAACGCGCGCTTGCTCGAAGGCGTGCTGCAAGGAACGCCGGGGCCTCTTCTGGAGTGTACGCTTTTCAACGCGGCCGCGGCTTTGCGCGCGGCCGGTCTGGCCCCCGGCTGGAAGGATGGCGTCGCCCTGGCGCGCGAGAGCATCCGCTCGGGCAAGGCGAGTGCCGTGCTCGCGGGCTTGCGCAGGATCGCCGGCTCGAAGAAGGACGCATGAACGGCCTGCGAGGAACCGTCCTCGGACGCATCGCTCGCGCCGCCCGCCGGCGCGTCGCCGCGCTCAAGCGCCGCGAACCCCTCGCGGCTCTGCGGCGCCGGGCGCTTTCCACTCCCGAGCCGCTCGACTTCACCGCGCCTTTCAAGACCCCGGGCAGGCATGTCATCGCCGAGGTGAAGCTCGCCTCCCCTTCCCAAGGCCCCATCGCTCCGGGCATGGATCCGGTCGCCGCCGCGGAGCAATACGCGGCCAACGGGGCGAGCGCTCTCTCGGTGCTCACCGAACCCCGCTTCTTCGGCGGGAGCCCCGCCCATCTGCGCCGCATACGCTGCGCGGTGCGCATCCCCCTGCTCATGAAGGACTTCGTGGTGGACGAATACCAGCTCTACCTCGCGCGGGCCTCGGGAGCGGACGCGGTGCTCCTCATCGCCGCTCTATTGGATGAGCGTCGCCTGAGGGAATTGATCCGGCTCTCGCGCACGCTCGGGCTCGCCGTCTTGGTCGAGGCTCATACGGAATCCGAACGGCGCCGCGCTCTCGCCTCGGGCGCGGACTTGGTCGGCATCAACACCCGCGACCTCAAGACGCTGCGCGTCGACCTGCGCACCGCCCGTGACCTGGCCCCGCGCCGGGGCGAACGCACCCTCTTCATCTGCGAGAGCGGCATCGGCTCCGCCCGGGACATCGCCGCTCTCGCGCGCTTGGGCTATCGCGGCTTCCTCGTCGGGACCGCGCTCATGCGCACCGGCAGGCCCGGCCGGGCTCTCGCCGCCCTGCTCGGCCGCCCTCCGGCCCGGCCCGGAACGCGGGTCAAGGTCTGCGGGATCACGCGCCTTAAGGACGCCCGGGAGGCGGCGCGGCTGGGCGCCTGGGCCGTGGGCTTGGTCTTCCACCCGCGCTCCCCGCGCTTCGTCCCCTTCTTCCGAGCCAAGGGCCTTCTTAAGTCCTTGCCCAAATCACTCGTCCGCGTCGGCGTGTTCCTCGACCCCGGGGAAACGGAGCTGCTCGGCGCGTCCAGACTCCCCCTGGACCTTGTCCAGGTGCAGGGGCGCGGGCATCTTGCCGCGGCCAGGATATTCGGCGAGGATCGGCTGATGCGCTCCTTGCCTCTGCGCTCCGCCGGGGACGGGCGGCGGGCCCTGGGGGTGCGGTCTGCTTTCTTCCTGGCCGACCGGCCGAGGGACCCGGCGGCGAGGATTTTCGGGGAGAAGCCGGATTGGGGCATTGCCGCGCGGCTCGCGGCGAAGCGGCCGCGCACCCTGCTCGCGGGCGGCTTGACCCCGGATAACGCGCGGGCGGCCATAGCGCGCGCGCGGCCCTGGGGAGTGGATGTCTCCAGCGGCGTGGAATCCTCTCCCGGGATCAAAGACAAAGCCCTTCTTCGCAGATTCTTCAAGTCGGTCCGGAAAGCCGACCGGGAGGGAGGCGCGTGAATCATCCGTCAAGATCCGGTTATTTCGGCTCCTTCGGCGGCTGTTTCGTGCCGGAGACGCTCGTCGGCCCCCTGCGGGACTTAGCCGAGTCTTACGCCCGCGCGAAGAAGGACCCCGGTTTCCGCAAGGAACTGGGCTCCATGCTGCGCGATTTCGCCGGAAGGCCCACGCCCTGGACTTTCGCCCGAAGGCTGAGCCGGTCCCTGAAAGGCGCGCGCATCTACCTCAAGCGGGAAGACCTCGCGCACACGGGCGCGCACAAGATCAACAACACCGTGGGACAGGCCCTCCTGGCCGCGCGCATGGGGAAAAGACGCGTCATCGCGGAGACCGGCGCGGGCCAGCACGGGGTCGCGACGGCCGCGGCGGCCGCGGCCCTGGGCCTGGAGTGCGCGGTCTACATGGGCGAAGTCGACATGAAGCGCCAAGCCCTCAACGTCTTCCGCATGCGCCTGATGGGCGCCGAGGTCGTGCCCGTGTCCTCGGGAAGCCGGACGCTCAAGGACGCCGTCAACGAGGCCCTGCGCGACTGGGCCCGGAGCGTGAAGACGACGCATTACATCCTGGGCTCCGCGTTGGGCCCTCATCCCTATCCATCCATGGTCCGGGATTTCCAGTCCGTCATCGGCAAGGAAGCGCGAAGACAGGTCCTCGCCTATTGTGGCCGCCTGCCGGACCTGGTCGTCGCCTGCGTGGGCGGCGGGAGCAACTCCATCGGCATGTTCTCCGCCTTCCTCGAAGACCGGAGAGTGGAGCTGGCGGGAGTGGAGGCGGGCGGAGAAGGCATCCGGAGCCTGCGCCATGCCGCGCGCTTCGCCCCGGCACCCTGGGGAGGCCGGACCGGCGTGCTCCACGGCACGCGGACCTATGTGCTCCAGGACGGACACGGCCAGATCCGGCCCACGCACAGCGTGTCCGCGGGCCTCGACTACCCGGCCGTGGGGCCGGAGCATTCTGCGCTCTTCGAGAGCGGCCGCGCCCGCTATGTCTCGGTCACCGACAAGGAAGCTCTGGCGGCCTTCCGGACCCTTTCGCGCACCGAGGGCATACTGCCGGCCCTGGAGAGCTCACACGCCCTGGCCTACGCCTTCACCCGCGCCCGCTCCATGCCCCGCCGTTCCATCGTCGCGGTCTGCCTTTCCGGCCGCGGGGACAAGGACGTGGAGACGGTCCGCTCCCTGGGGGAAGGAGATGGATAGGCTCTCCTCGGCCCTCGCCCGCGCCCGCGCCTCGGGCAGGGCGGCCTTCATCCCTTTCCTGAGCGCAGGAGCGCCTTCCCTGGCCGCGACCCGGCTCTTCCTGGAAGCCCTGGAAGAGAGCGCGGACATCGTGGAGCTCGGCGTGCCCTTCTCCGACCCGGTGGCCGACGGCCCGGTGATCCAAGAGGCGAGCGAAAAGGCGCTCAAGGCGGGCGTGACCTTGGACCGCATCCTGGACCTGGTCACGCAACTCAAGACCCGGGGGCGCTACCGCCCGGAGATACTGCTCTTCTCCTATCTCAACCCCGTCCTGGCCATGGGGTATGCGCGCTTCGCCGAGCGCGCCGTCCGCGCCGGAGCCGCCGGCGCCCTCCTCGTGGACCTTCCGCCGGAGGAAGCCGGAGAATACCTGGCCGCCGCGCGCGCCGAGGGACTGGGGACGGTGTTCCTGGCCTCCCCGACGACCTCCCAGGAACGCCTGCGCCTCATCGGAAAGCGCTCCACGGGTTTCGTTTACTACGTCTCGCGTCTGGGCGTCACCGGCGCGCGAGCGTCCCTGCCCTCGGAGCTCGGCGCCCGGCTCAGGCGCGTGCGCTCGATAGTCCGAAAGCCCTTGGCCGTGGGCTTCGGCATCTCCACTCCCGAGCAGGCCGCGCAAGCCGCCCGGCACGCGGAGGGCGTGGTCGTGGGCAGCGCGCTGGTGCGGCTTTCGCTGGAGCATCCGCCCAAGGAGGCCGCGCGCCGGATCGGCGCGCTCGCCCGGGCCATGAAGGGGGTCTTATGCTTATTTTAATGCAAGCCGGTCACAAGAAGGAGCAACTCGATGCCGTGGTGGCCAAGATACGGGCCATGGGGTTCAAGCCCCATGTCATCCCGGGCGCGCAGAGCACCGCGGTAGGGATCACGGGGAACCCTGGCCCGGTGGAGCCCAGCCATTTCGAGGTGCTCCCCGGCGTCCTGCAGGCCATCGCGGTCTCCAAACCCTACAAGCTCGCCGGCAGGGACTTCCACGCCAAGGACATCACCGTGAGCGTGGGCGGCGGCAAGGCGAAGATTGGGCCGGGGACTTTCACCATCTTCGCCGGGCCCTGCGCGGTCGAGAGCCGGGAGCAGACCCTGCGCATCGCCCGGAAGGTGGCCAAAGCCGGGGCGCATGTCCTGCGCGGCGGAGCCTTCAAGCCGCGCACCTCGCCCTACGCCTTCCAAGGGCTGGGCGAGGATGGGCTGAAGATTCTCGCCGAGGCCCGCGCGGAGACCGGCCTGCCCGTGTGCACGGAAGCCCTGGACCCGGACTCCCTGGCGCTGGTCTACAAATACTCGGACATCATCCAGATCGGGGCCCGCAACATGCAGAACTTCTCCCTCCTGCGCGAGGCCGGCAAGCTCGACAAGCCCGTCCTGCTCAAACGCGGGCTCTCGGCCACCATCGAGGAATGGCTCATGGCCGCCGAATACATCATGGCCGAAGGGAACAAGGCGCTCATGCTCTGCGAGCGCGGCATCCGCACCTTCGCCAGCCATACCCGCAACACCCTCGACCTCAACGCCGTGCCCGTGGTCCAGAAGCTCAGCCCTCTCCCCGTGCTCGTTGACCCCAGCCACGGGACGGGCTTGCGCGACAAGGTGCGCCCCATGGCGCGCGCGGCCGCGGCCGTGGGCGCCTCGGGCCTCATCATCGAGGTGCACGACAAGCCCGAGGAGGCCCTCTGCGACGGTCCGCAGTCCCTGCTCCCCGACCAATTCACGGCGCTCATGAAGGACATGCGCGCCATCGGCCGCGCCCTGGGCTTCGAGGTGCCTTGATCGCCCGCCCTCGCGTCGAAGCAGTCAGAGGGCTCCTGGCGGCCGCCGGCTGGCTCTTCGCCTGCGCCGCCCTCCTCTCGACGCCCTCCCGGGCGGCGTCCAGGGTGCTCGTCCACGGCCACCGCGGCTGCCGCGGCGCCCTTCCAGAGAACACCCTGGCCGCCTTCCGGGAGGCCCTCGAAGCGGGAGCGGATGTCCTGGAGCTCGACTTGAACGTGACCAAGGACGGGGTCGTGGTCGTCAGCCATGATCAGCGCGTCGACCCCGCCCTCTGCCTGGCTCCCGGCGGCAAGCCCGCCGGCAGGCCCCCGCTCCGGTCCTTGACCTACGAGGAGGTCCGGAGCTACGACTGCGGCTCGCTCGGCAATCCCAGGTTCCCGAGGCAGACCCCCGTCCCCGGGGAGAGGATCCCTTCCTTGGCCGAGGTGTTCCGGCTCGTGAAGGATTCCACGGCCCCGGCGGCCTCGGCCGTGGAGTTCAACATCGAGACGAAGATCGTTCCCGGCGAGCCGGACCTGAGCCCCGAGCCCGCGGAGTTCGCCCGGCTCGTCCTGGCGGTGGTCCGGGATTTCGGCTGGGAGTCGCGGGTCATCGTGCAGTCCTTCGACCGGCGCACCCTCGCCCAGGTGCGCAGGCTCGAGCCGCGCGTGCGGACATCCATGCTCATCTCCGACAACCTGCCGGACCTCGCGGCCGTGGCGGCGGCCGAGAAAGCGGCCATCCTCAGCCCGAACGCCTTGTGGCTCACCCGGGAGGACGTGGAAGCCCTGCATCGGCTCGGAGTCCAGGTCGCGCCCTGGACCGTCAACGACGAGCGGGGCTGGTCGGCGATGCTCGCCTTGGGAGTGGACGCGATCATCACCGATTATCCGCGCGAGCTCATCGCCTACCTCAAGAAGCGCGGCCTGCGCTGATCCCCGCTAAACCATTCCCTCGCGCTCAGCCGCGAACGCTTCGCTCATCGATGCTTAATCGGCCGAAGGATTTACCGAATTTATTTTATATATAACTGAAATTTAGTCTTGACTTTTTTTCATTAATATATAAACATAGCCCATGCGCTATCTGCAGAGGGAACTCCTGCGCTTCCTCGGTGAGGAAAGAAAAATGGCCCTGGTCGCGGGGCCCCGCCAAGTCGGGAAGACCACGTTGGTCAAGAACATCCTTGCCCTCGAAGGGCCCTCGACCGGCTATTTCAACTGGGACATCGAAAGCCACAGAAAGGCCGTCTTAAGGAATCCGGAGAGTTTCTGGGGATCGGCGGCCCGCATCGCCCTCGATGAGATCCATAAATATCCCCGATGGAAAAGATTCCTTAAAGGCCTCCATGACGCGACGGCGCCCGCCGTCGAGATCCTCGTTACCGGAAGCGGCCGCCTGGACGTCTACCAGCGCGGCGGCGACTCGCTCTTCGGGCGCTATGGACTTTACCGATTGCACCCGTTCACTCTCGGCGAAGTCCTCGACCCCGGACGCGGCCCCCTGCCCCCCAAGGCCCTTTGGAGCCAGGCCCTTGCCTCGGCCGCTCCCTCGACGGCCAAGGCCGCTCTCGAAAGCATAGAGCGCTGGACGGGGTTTCCGGAGCCCCTTTTCGCCGGCAGCGACGAGCGCCTGCGCCGATGGCGAAGATCCCGCCGGCATCTCGTACTCCGGGAGGATCTGCGGGACTTGACGCGCATCCGCGACATCGGGCTCCTGGAAGCCATGGTGGAGCTGCTCCCTGCCAGGATCGGCGCCCCGCTCTCCCTCAACGCCCTCAGCGAGGATTTGGGAGTCGCCTTCGGCACCGTGCGCTGCTGGATCTCGGCGCTCTCCAGGCTTTACTACGCCTTCGAGATACGCCCCTATGCCGGAAAACTGGCCAGGACCTTGCGCCGGGAGGCGAAGATCTATCTTTATGATTTCTCCGAAATAGAGGACCCTGGCGCGCGTTTTGAGAACCTGGTGGCGCTGCACCTGCGGAAACTTTGCGACGCCTGGAATGACTGGGGACTGGGAGACTTTCGCCTGCACTACGTCCGCGACAAGGAAAAACGGGAGGTCGATTTCCTCATTGCGGAATCCGGCCGCCCGCACGCGCTCATCGAGACGAAGCTTACCGAGCAGGAGGCCGGCCCCTCCCTGCGCTATTTCAACGAGCGCTTAAAGCCCGCCCACGCCATCCAGGTCGTGCGGCGCTCCCCCCAAGGCGTTTGCGTCCGCCGGCGCGACGGGATCGTCATCCTGGACGCTCCGCGCTTATTGGCGCTTGTCTAGCGCGGTCATCCGCCTTTTCGGCGGCGCTCGGATGCGATTTGCTAATATTCCAACGGTAATCAACACCTTGGAAGCGTCCCGATCAACAACATTCTTCCCGTTTCTGATGCAAGACGCCGCTCCCTCCGGAGGGCTGGGTCCTGAAATCGATCTTTCCCGCCCATAAGCCCCTTTCGGGCGAGGTCCGGGTCCCGGGGGATAAATCCATCGGGCACAGGGCATTGATGCTGGGAGCCCTGGCCCGGGGCGGCCTGATCATCCGCAGCCTCCCCCCGGGGCTCGATGTCCGGTCCACACGGTCTTGCCTGGAGGCCCTCGGCGCGCGGGTCACCCATTCCAAGGACGAGATCCTCATCGAGGGGAACACCGCCCATAGCCCGCTGCGCGCTCCGGGACGCGCCTTGGACTGCGGCAACTCCGGCACCACCATGCGCCTGCTCGCGGGCATGCTCTCCGGGTGGGGATTCGATTCCATCCTCACCGGAGACTCCTCCCTCTCCGCCAGACCCATGGGCCGAGTGGCCTTGCCCCTGCGCGAGATGGGCGCCGAGATCTCCTTGTCGGCCGGGGATACGGCGCCGATCCGCCTGCGCGGGAAGAGGCCCCTCAAAGCCCTGCGCCACAAGCTCCATGTCCCCAGCGCTCAGGTGAAATCCGCCCTGCTCCTGGCCGCGCTCTCGGGCGAGGGGGAGAGCGTGGTCGAGGACCCGTTCTCGACTAGGGACCACACCGAGAGGATGCTCGCCTGGATGAAAGCCCGCATCAGCGTCGAGAGGGAGACCATCCGCCTCAACCCCGGGGACCTGGAAGGCGGCAGGACGCTCACCGTCCCCGCGGACCCTTCCTCGGCCGCCTTCTTCCTGGCCGCCGCCGTGCTCGTCGAAGGCTCGGAATTGACCCTGCCCAGGGTGTGCGTCAACCCCACGCGCATGGGTTTCGTCCATGTTCTGCGCGAGATGGGCGCGCAAGTCGCCGAAATGAACGCGCGCGAGGAGGGCGGAGAACCCGTGGCCGACCTCCGCGCTTCCTTCGGCGAACTGCGCGCGGTGCGCGTGTCCGCGGAGCGCATCCCTTCCCTGGTCGATGAGGTCCCCCTCCTGAGCGTCGTGGCGTCCCAAGCCGAGGGAGAGACTCGGCTCATGGGACTCGCGGAACTGCGCCACAAGGAGTCCGACCGGCTTTCAACGACTCTCGCGGCTCTGCAAGCCATGGGGGCCAAGGCCCGGACGGAAGGGGAGGACCTCCTCATCGAAGGCCCCTGCCTCCTGCGCGGCGCCGCCCTCGAGACCTGCGCCGACCACCGCATCGCCATGGCCTTCGCCGTGGCGGGCCTGGCCGCGCAAGGGGAGACCGCGCTCTCCGACGCCGAGTGCGCGGCGATCTCCTATCCCGGCTTCTTCGCGGACCTCGAACGGTGCGCCGGACGATGAAGGCGGCATGGGCCGCGGTGGTGGGACGGCCGGTCTCACATTCACTCTCGCCGCTCATATTCAAAGCCTTCTCGCGGGAGACCGGGCGTCCCGTGCGCCACTACGCCCTGACGCTCGGGCCGGAGAGTCTTGAAGCGGCCTTGCGCTCGGCCCGCAGACGCCCCTGGACCGGCTGGAACGTCACCCTTCCGCTCAAGGTCGAGATCATGCGCCGCCTCGATTCCCTCGATGAGGCGGCGCGCGAGACCGGGGCGGTCAACGCCGTGCGTTTCCATGAGGGCTCCTGCTTCGGGTACAATACCGACCTCGAAGGCTTCCTCGCCCCGCTCGACAAGCTGGGCTTCGCCGCCGGGGTGAAGCGCGCCGCGGTGCTGGGCGCGGGAGGAGCGGCCCGGGCCGTGTGCGCGGCGCTGAGGCGGCGCGGAGCCGGCGCCCTCTGGGTGCTGGGACGGTCGCCCGAGCGCGCCCGAGCCCTGGCCGGGGATTTCAAGGCGCGCTGGGCCCCGCTCGCGGAGCGCGAGTCGCTGGAGGCCCTGGCGTACGCGGACCTGGTCGTCAATGCCACCTCCGCGGGTTTGGACGGCAAGAGCTGTCCCCTGCCGGAGGGCTTCCGGCTGAGGAGCGAGGCGTTGGCCTACGACTTGGTCTACCGGCCGGCCGACACCCCGTTCCTCAGGGCGGCGCGCGGCGCGGGTGCGCGGACCCTGGGCGGTCTCGGGATGCTCGTGGCCCAGGCCGCGGCGGCCTGGCGCATCTGGTTCGGCGAGGCGCTCTCCGAGCGCGTCGTGGAGAAGGTCGAAGAGGAAGTGGGAAGACACAACCTATGAACAGACTGCGCTATCTTACAGCAGGCGAATCGCACGGCAAGGGGCTCGTCGGCATCCTCGAGGGGATGCCGGCGGGGCTGGCCTTGGAGGCCGGCCACATCGAGACCCAACTTTCGCGCAGGCAGCGCGGCCACGGCCGCGGCGGCAGGATGAAGATCGAGTCGGACAAGGCCGAGCTGCTCTCCGGTGTCCGCCACGGCAAGACCATCGGCTCGCCCATCGCGCTCCTCCTTTGGAACAAGGATTGGAAGAATTGGACCGAAGCGCTCCAAGTCGAACCCGGCGGGGATGAGAGCCTCAAGTCCGTGAGCATCCCCCGCCCCGGGCACGCCGATCTCTGCGGCTCCATCAAATACGGCCACAAGGACCTGCGCAGTGTGCTCGAGCGCGCCAGCGCCCGGGAGACCGCCATGCGCACGGCCCTCTCGGTCCCGGCGCGCCGCCTTCTGGAGGAGTTCGGCGTGCACATCGCCAGCCGCGTGGTCTCCATCGGGGGAGCGCAGGACCACGCGGACGCCGACCTGGTCCCGGTGGACCGGATGAACGCCGCCGCGGACTCCTCCAGCGTCCGCTGCCTGAGCGCGGATGCGGAGGAACGCATGAGGGCCGTCATCGACCACGCCCGCAAGGCCGGGGATACGCTCGGCGGGGTCTTCGAGGTGCGCGTGGGCGGACTTCCCCCGGCCTTGGGCGGCTACGCCCAGTGGGACCGCCGCCTGGAAGGCGCCCTCTCGGCCGCCTTCATGAGCCTCAACGCGGTCAAGGGCGTGGAGATCGGGCTGGGATTCTCGCTCTCCCAGACCTCGGGCTCCTTGGCGCACGACGAGCTCTATCCCGGCAAGGGACGCGCGGCGGCGCGGCGCACCAACCGCGCGGGGGGGCTCGAGGGCGGCATGACCACGGGCGAGACCCTCGTCGTGCGCGCGGCCATGAAGCCCCTGGCCACGCTCATGAAGCCCCTGCGCTCGGTGGACCTCAAGACCGGGAAGGCGGCCTGCGCCCACATCGAGCGCTCCGATGTCTGCGCCGTGCCCGCGGCCGCGGTCATCGGCGAGGCCCTGGCGGCCCTCGTCCTGGCCGACGCGTTCCTGGAGAAGTTCGGCGGGGATTCCATCGCGGAGATCCGGAGACATGAAGCCGCGTCCCGTGGATAAGATATTCCTCGTCGGCTTCATGGCCAGCGGGAAGACCAAGCTCGGCCGGGCCCTGGCTGAACGCCTGGGCTGGCCCTTCCTGGACACGGACTCCGCGGTGGAGGCTTCCCAGGGCCGCAGCGTCGCCGCCATCTTCGAGCGCGAGGGCGAGGCGCGCTTCAGGCGGCTGGAGGCCCGGGCCGTGGCCCGGGCCGCGCGCCGCAGCCGGCGGGTGGTGTCCGTGGGCGGAGGCGCCGTCCTCGACCCCGCGAACGTGGCCGCCATGCGCCGCTCCGGGGTCGTGGTCTACCGCCAGGCGTCCCTGGAGGCGATCTTCGAGCGCGGCGAGCGGCACGGCGAGGAACGCAGGCCCCTTTGGAAAGGGCGCACGCGCCAAGAGCGCCTGCGCAACGTCCGCCGCCTCTATCTCGAGCGCCGCTCCCTCTATCGCCGGGCGGCCCATCTCTCCTTGCGGACCGAAGGGGACCCGGACAGGGTCTCGCTGCGGCTCCTGCGGCGCCTGCGCGGCGAAGGCTGGATAGCGCCGGGATGAAGACCGCCATCGTCGAAGTCCTGCTCCCGGGAAGAGCTTATCCGGTCTACATCGGCCAGGAACTCTCACCCTCCCTCCCCGGCTGGCTGAGATCGCGGACTCCGCAGGAGTCCGCCGCAGTCGTCACCGACCGGCGCCTGGCGCGCGGCATCGCCGGACGATTGCTCCGCGCCATCCGCACCTCGGGCCGCGCGGCCTCGCTCCTCACCCTGCCCGAAGGGGAGAAAGCCAAGGACCTGCGCGTCATCACGGACATCTACGCCTTCCTGCTCGAGAAAGGCGCCCGGCGGCGCACCCCCCTGGTAGCGGTGGGCGGCGGCTCCATAGGGGACGCCGCGGGCTTTGCCGCGGCGACTTTCTACCGCGGCATCCCCTTGGTCCATGTGCCGACCACCCTGCTCGCCCAGGTGGACAGCTCCATCGGCGGCAAGACCGCGGTGGACCTCCCCGGCGCGAAGAACGCGGTGGGCGCGTTCCACCAGCCCGCCTTCGTGGTCTGCGACGTGGGGACTCTCGCGAGCCTCTCCGAGCGGCAATTCCTCTCCGGGATGGCCGAGGTGGTGAAATACGCCCTGGTCTTCGACCGGACCTTCGCCTCTTGGCTAGACAAGCGCTGGGAGGATATCCTGCGCAGGGATCCCACTTCCCTCAGGGACATGGTGGCCGCTTGCGTGGGCTGGAAGGCGCGCATCGTGGCCCAGGACGAGCGGGACCTCTCGGGACAGAGGGAGCTCTTGAACTTCGGGCACACCCTGGGCCACGCCTTCGAGACGCTCTCGGGCTACCGGCTCCTCCATGGGGAAGGGGTGGCCTGGGGCATGCGCGCGGCCGCGGCCCTCTCCCGGGACCGGGGCTGGCTCGTCGATCCCCGCGATGCCCGCCTCGGCGCGCGGCTCCTGGAGCGGCTCCCCGCGCCCGCGCTCCGGGGGATGCGCGGCCTCTCCGAGGCCTTGAGCCGGGACAAGAAGATGCGCGGCTCGCGCAACGTCTTCATACTCCTGGAGGGCATCGGCCGGCCGCGCCGCGTAGACGACGTCTCAGGAGCCGACATCCGCCGGACCCTGATGGGCATCGGAGCGCTATGAACATCCTCGTATTGCACGGCCCCAACCTGAACCTCCTGGGCGAGCGCGAGCCCGCGGTATACGGAGCCATGACGCTCGCCCAGCTTGACCGCCTTATCCGGGCGGAGGCTTCCCGGCTCGGCCTCCGGGTCCGGATATTCCAGAGCAACCACGAGGGAGGGCTCATCGACCTCCTGCACAAGCACCGCCGCTGGGCCGAGGGCGTGCTCATCAACCCCGGCGCCTACACGCATTACTCCTATGCCCTGCGCGACGCTCTCACCGCCGTGGCCCTGCCCGCGGTGGAAGTCCATCTCAGCGACATCCGAAAGCGCGAGAAGTGGCGCCGGATCTCGGTCACCGCCCCGGCCTGCGCGGCGACCATCCTGGGCAAGGGAGCGGCGAGCTATCTCGATGGGCTAAAAAGGCTCAAAAGAGAGATTGGGAAATGAGCCGCCGAATCTCCGCAAGCCGCGGGGCCGCCGCGGAGCCCAGACCCTGGAAACTCCTCGGCCGCAAGAGCGTGTTCCGGGCCAAGCCTTGGTTCGAGGTGTTCCGGGAGAAGCTCCGCCTCCCCAGCGGCCGCGTCCTCGACGACTACTACACCATCAAGATGCCGGATTTCGTGGTCGTCGCGGCATTCGACAAAAAAGGCCGCGTGCTCATGGAAAGGCATTATCGGCGCGGCCTTGAAGCCGTCTGCTGGGCCCTGCCCGCGGGCTATGTCGACGACGGGGAAAGCGCTCTCCAGGCGGCCAGGCGCGAGCTCCTAGAGGAGACCGGCTGCAAGGCCTCGCGCTGGAAAAGCCTGGGCCGGTTCCACTTGAACGGCAACCGCGGCTGCGGACGGGCCGCTCTCTTCCTGGCCCGCGCAACGGTGCGGGTCTGCGAGCCGTTGGTCAGCGACATCGAGGAATGCGCCTTGGCCTGGCTGCGCCCGGAACGCGCGCTGACTCTCTTGACCGACGGGCGGCCCGCCACGGTCTGCAGCGTCGCGGCCCTGGCGCTAGCCCGCTCCGAAAAATCGAAATAGTCCTCTACCTGCCGCAACGCACGGCGACTTCCGTCGCCATAGACGATTTTCACTTTTGCAATTTTAAAAAATAACGCAATTATTTCCAGCACAATCCGTATCGCCCGGGCGATGTGGATTGTGCTGGAAAAACAATCATTATTTTTTACAAAATCGGTAAAAATATTCCAGTTATCAGGCCAGTTGTTGTGTGACTGATCTCTTTCTCAGATGACCGAGGCGCCCCGGGCGAGGAACCCCTCCCCGCGTAGGCCGCCCTCGCCATCGGTCAGGGTTTAAGGGATTGCAGGCTCGCGAGGAACTCCCCGGCGGCGTGGACGCGGCGCGCGGGGTCCGGCTCGAGGGCCGCGGCGAGCGCCTCGTCGAATCCCTTGGGCAGGCTCGGGACGCACTCGGAGGGCGAGGCGTAGGTCTTGTTCATCTTGGCCAGGAGCATCGCGGCCCCTCCCCCCGCGAAGGGAAGCGCTCCCGTGGCCATCTCGTAGAGGCAGACTCCCAGGGCGAACACGTCCGACTCGCGGCCCACGGCCCCCTGCTCCTGCTCCGGAGCCATGTAGGGCGGGGTGCCCACCACGGTGTTGGTCATGGACATGCGGTTGAGGGAGTCCTTGGCCTGGCGCGCCACTCCGAAATCCATCACCTTCACCAGCCCCTCGCGGTCGATCATGATGTTGGAGGGCTTGAGGTCGCGGTGCACGATGCCTTTCTTGTGCGCGTAATCGAGCGCCGAGCAGACGCCCTTGAGCAGGCGCACGCACTCGGCGAAGGGGACGCGCTTGCGCTCGGTGACGAGGTCGTGGAGCGTCTTGCCGTCGACGAACTCGAAGACGAGGTAGGCGTCCGGCCCATCCTCCACGATCGAGTAGATCTCCACGATGTTGGGATGGTGGAGCCCGGCCACCAGGCGCGCCTCCTGAAGGAAGCGCGCGGCCTCCTTCGGGTCGGAGCGGATCTCCTCGCGCATCTTCTTGACCGCGACCTTGCGGTCCAGGGTCCGGTCCAGGGCCAGATAGACGATCCCCATGCCCCCCGCCCCTATCTTATCGCGGACCTCATAGACCCCGGCGATGACCTTCCCCTCCGTGGAGCCTGGGACGCGCATCCTCGCCGGAGGCTTCCTCGTCCCCGTCA
>CAYWAR010000024.1:0-14704 GCA_964455765.1 uncultured Elusimicrobia bacterium | reverse complement strand
ATGCCGGGAGCCGTCTTCAACGGGGCTTCACATACGCTGACCCTGCAAGGCCCCGGCGCCCTTTGGAGCACGCCGGGCGCCGACTACCGGATGACGAGCGGACATTATCTGCGCTGGTTCTCCCCCTCTCTTTTCGTGGCCGCCGGGAGCACGGTCAACGCCTTGATCGAGTTGACCGGGAAAGCGACCCTCCAGGGGGACCTGAACCTCATCGAGAGCAGCAGGCTCTACCCCCATACGGGCTCGGTGCTGGATGCGCGCTCCTCCACCATCACCCTGCGGGGGACCTCGGACATCGTCTCCGCCTCCAGCGGCACGCTCTACCTCCACGACGCGGACTCCTGGATCGTCTACGAGGGGACCGGTGCGGACAGGGGTCTGAACCTCTCGACGGGGCCCTACGGGGGCCTCCGCTTTAACCCCTCGGGGTCCGGCAACCTGACGCTCAAGACGATCACCCTGGACGGGAGCCTGTGGCTTCAGAGAGGCGTCGCCCTCTCCAGCTTCACCCCGGTGATCACCCTCAACGGGCATCTCCTGGATACGGGCGGGAGAGTGGACCTGACCTCGCCCACGGTCTCGACGCTGAGGATGGGGGGCCCCTCGCGCCAGAGAGTCATCGTATCGACCGGGGACCTCTTTTGGGACTTCGAGACGGCCTCCTCGAGCAGCGTGGTCCTGGAGTCCTCCCGTCTGCGCCTGGGGGGAGGATTGAGGCTCTCCGGCGGGGTCCTGGAAGGGGGAAGCTCCCGGATATCCCTCAACGGGGATTGGCGGGGTTCGGGCGGGCGCTTCCAGGCCGACGCCAGCACCGTGTCCTTCGAGTCCCTCTCCGCCGTCCAGACCTTGGCCGATACGGCCGGCCCGTATTTCAACGGCCTTTCCGTGACCGCTTCCTCCGTCGTCTTCTCCTCCACTTTCTCGGCCGCGGTGCTGAGCGCGAGCTCCCCTACCTACTCGCTGTCGTTCTCGACGGCGCCGGGAGGAGTCACCCAGGCGGCGGACCTCCGCCTCCGAGGCTGGAGCGCGCACCGCATGCGCCTGGCCAGTTCCCTGTCGGGGACGCCCTGGGGGCTGAAGGTGGTCTCGGTCTCGAGCGTCACGCGCTGCGAGATCTCCGATTCCGCGGCTTCCTCGGGACTGCTCGTCCACGCCAACGACGGCTTGAGCCTCGATTCGGGAGGCAACGACGGTTGGAACTTCCGTCCCACGCTGGTCCTTCTCTCCCCGGGGGAGAGCTTCGCGGAAGTGACGGGGAAGTCCGGGACTCCCTCCACCCGCACGGTGGGTGTGCCCTTCATCGTGAGCGTGCGGGCGGTCTCCTCCGCCTCGGGCACCGTGGTCAACTCCTCCATTGCGGTCTCCATGCTCACCAGCGACCCCTTCGACGCCGAACCCGCGGCCAGGAACCTCACCTCCGGCGCGACCGCCTTCACCCTCAGCCTGCGCACCGCGGAACCCCTGCCGCGCTCGGCCGTTTTGACCGCGCTGAGCGCCGGGGCTTTCGCGAGCGGAGCCTCCACCGTGCCCGTTATCCCCGCCGCCTTCGACAGGATGCAGGCCCTTCTGCCCGGGGAAGCGCCTCTGCCCGGGTCCGAACTCGGCCGGACCGGAGAGCCGGAACTGCAGACCGTGGGCCGGTCCTTCAATATCACGGCTCGGGCCGTGGACCTCTATTGGAACATCGTCTCAGGCGCCCCGGCCGATTCGGCGGCCATCACCGCGCTGACCGCCTCCTCGCGCACCATCCCCGCGGCGGTCCCGCTCTCCGCGGGTGTCGCGATTTTCAACCCCATCTATGTCTATTCGACGGGGATCATCACGGCGACGGTCAGGGACCAGAGCAACGGGGCCATCCTCGAGAACGTGAGTTCCACCTTTCCGGTCTTCTCGTTGGCCTTCTCCAGCCCCATGGCGGTCTTCGCCATTCCGCGCGGGGCCCTGATCCCCACCTTGGGCGGAGCGGTCTTCGGCACCGCCTCCGATGAGGTGGCCGTGGCCCGGGTGGACGTGGCGGTGCGGGAGAACTCCTCGGGGCTCTACTATGATTGGCCCGCGGGGACTTTCTCCTCCGCCGGCCCGGTCCTGGTCCGCACCAACGTCGTTCCGACCAACGGGGCGAGGGTGGATTGGAGGTATCCGATCGACGACGCCAAGCTCACCGACGGGACGAGCTACTACGTGCTCGTCCGCTCCTCCAATCCCTCGAGCTTCATCCAGACCTGGGAGTCGACCTTCACCTTCAGTCCCGGGAGCCTTTCCTATGGGGCATCGGACGGGCTGGGGTCCGCGTCCATCGTCCCGGCCACGGCCGCGGCCTGCTCCGCGCTCGTCTCCACGCTCACTTTCACGGCGGGAGCCGGAGGCATAGGACCCGGCGGAGGGGTGGCCGTTCGCTTTCCCGATGGCTGGACTCGGCCCCGGGGGCTCTCGGTCTCCTCGGATCCCGCGGCGGGGTATGTATTCGTAAACTCAACCTCCACGGTCTGGACCTCCTCCCGCGCCGAGGTGCTCTTCGAGCCGCCGGCTTTCGGGAGCGCTACGCTCGGCTCGGGCTGGGTCCTGCTCAAGCTCAAGGACGGGACCACGGCGCAGTGGAGGGCCGGAGAACAGGCGACCTTCGTCTTCAACGCCTTCCCGCCGCCGGGGCCGGGCGGGTCGGGCGCGCAGGTCTTCGATCTGCGCGTGCAGGCGGGGGCCGCCGGGACCCTGGCGAGCCTGTCGAGCGCCCTCCGCCTGGAGCTGGTCCCCGGGCCCCCGAGCGCCCTGGCTTTCGAGGATCGCCGGCCGATGAGGCTGGGCCCCTTGCAGGCCTCTCCCACCATGACCCTGCTCGTGACCGACCTCTGCGGCAATCCCGTCCCCGCCTCCACCGCGGCGGTGATCTCCCTGTCGGCCGGGAGTCCGGGACCGGAAGGCTTCGCGGCCGACTCGTCGGCCCAGTTCTACTTGTCGGGAGGGGCGTCCACCGGCTCGGTCGGCGTGGTCGCCGGATCCACCCGTTCGGCTTCCTTCACCTACCGGACCGCGGCTTCCGGGGAATTCCAGTACCTGCGCGCGAGCGCCACGCTCTCCGGCATCGCCTCCTTCGCCCAGATGAGGGTGGACCTATCCACCCTCCCTCTCGCCTTCGCCGAGGTCTCCATCGACACCGGGACGCTGGTCCCCGGCGCCACGAGCGCCGCGTTCTCTCCCGCCCCTGGGGCGGGCGCCGTAGTCCGATTCCGACTGAGCGATCCGCGCGCCTCATGGGAGGTCGACATATCGACCGGCGGGACCGGCTTTCAGCCGGCCCTCTTCGGTGCCTCCGGATCCGGGGATCCGGCCCGCCCGCTCCAGGCGGCATGGAACGGGGCCGCATGCGGCTCTTGGGGCTGCCGCTTCCTTCCTCCCGGGGCCTACAAGGTCCGCCTCCGGGCCGGGGGCGGAGCGGCCGTCGATACGAGCCTGGAGGCGCGGCTCCTGGCCTCGGGGTCCATCTTCGGGACGCTGGGCCCCTTGGGCGCCGGAGCCCGGGTGTGGGCGCAGGGGCCCGCGGCCGGCCTCGGGCAAGCCGCGGTCGCGGACTCCTCCGGAGCGTTCCGGATCTACGGCCTCTTAGCCGGGTCCGAATACGCCGTGGCCGCGTCCACCGAGGCGTTCCTCTCGGGACGGCCGGTCACGCTCACGACCGCGGCGTATGGGATCGCGGCGAGCCTCGCCGGCTCCGACGCGGGGGCCCTCGCGTTCTCCACTCCCTCCTTGCTCCGCGTGAGCGTCGCCCTGCCCGTGCTGGCGCCCGAGGAGCTGTGGGGAACGGTCTCGGCGCGGGGTCCGGATGGACGCGAGCGCGGGGCCGGGAGCCTCCATTTCAGCTCAGGGGCCGCGGTCTCCGACGATGGCGGTCGGGGGGTGGGCCGGAGCGCGAGCACCTGGACGGTGCTGGGCCTGAGCCCGGGGACCTACGACTTGGAGGTCCGGGTCGCTCAATTGGGCCTGTCCACCTCGGTCAAGGGCGCGGCGGCCGTGGAAGGAGGCGTCAGGGACCTTGCCCTCGCCCTGTCGAGAAAAGCCGATCTTTACGGCACGGCGGCGCTCCCCATGCCCGTCGCGGAGGGGGCCTGGGTGTCGATCCAGGCGACGCGGGAGGGGGATCTCCGGCCTTCCCGCTTCGGCGGGGCGTCCATCCCGGCCTCCTCGGGGACCGTGGCGGCGACCAGCGCGGCCTTCGCCCTCTACGGCCTGGACCCCGGCACTTGGACCGTACAAGCCCAGGCCAGGAACTTCATCTCCACCAGCGCGCGCGTATCCATCTCCGGAGCGCAGGACATCGGGAACTCCGCGGGCCTGGGGGGGCTCGACCTGGCCCTCGGGCTGGGCTCGGTGCTCAGCGGGACGGTGACCGTCCGCGGGGACAGCCGTTCTCTTTCCGGCAGAGGCGGCGCTCCGGCGGGGAGCTTCGCGGTGTTCCTCAGCGCCTACGACCCGGCTTCCTTCGTCTCGCAGGCCGCGCGTGTCCTGCTGGCGACCAGCGCCGTCTCGGCGGCCTCGACCTTCTCGATCACGGGCTTGAGCCCGGGCATGGTCTTGCTCGATTCCTCCCTGGAGGGGTTCGAAAGGTTCCCGCCCTCGGCGGTCGCCGTCCGTGTGGGCACGGCGGGCGCGGCGGCCGAGCTCGTCTTCATCGACCGGTCCGCCCGCGCTCTGCTGGAGATATGGCTCTCCTCTCCGGCCGCATCCCTCTGCCGCGCCGGGGCGGAATTCAAGGCGGTCAATCTGGCGGTGGAGTCTCCGGAGGGAGGCCTCCAGGTCTATTCGGACCTGACTCGCTTCGATGGGGTCCGGGGGGCGGCGACGGGCCTGTATTGCTCCAGCATGACCTTTCTCTCGCCCCCCCTGGCCGAGGGCGTCCATGGCTTCCACCTAGCCGGCCCCTCCGGAGCCCGGAGGAGCCTTCAGCTCTCCCTGGCCCACCGCGCCACGGCGCAGGCGAGCGTGGACTTGAGCGCTTCGACCTTCACGGTGTCCGGGATACTGGCGGTCTCCGGCGAGATCCGCTTTCCCAGGGGAGACACCCTGGTCTCCGTGAGCTCGGTGCCCGGCCTGCTCGCATTTTCCTCATCCTCGGCGTACTGCCTGCTCTCCTCCACGCTCCCGGTCTCCGTGTCGAGGCTGCACGTCGAACTCGTCCCCGTGGACCTGACGCGGGGAGGGAAGCCGGGCCGCCCGCCCGCGGCCCAAGCCGCCTGCCTGGATGCCGCCATCGAGCCCCGGACCCCGGGAGGAGACCCGCCGGGTCTGCTCGCGTACCTTTCGACCGTCTCCGCGGACGGGTCCTTCCGCTTCGAGGGGGTGAGCGAGGGCCTCTATCTCCTGCGCGGCCCAGGGGAGCTCGACGGGGACTCCTCGAACGGGGTCGAACTCGCCGAGCACCAGGAGGTCTTGCGCGCGAGCGCGAGCGCCTCACTCACCCTCGGCGTCGGGGAAGGGTCCCGCCTCTCGGGAAGAGTCCTGCTCGCTCCCGGGGCTCCGAGCCGTCCGGTGGAACTCAGGCTCAAGGACGAGGAGGGGCGCCTGGCCATGTCGCGTTGGGTATCCTTCTCCGGCGAGAGGGGAGCGCCCTTCCTCTTCGAGAGGGTCGCCCCCGGGCGCTACTCCCTGAGCGCGAGGGACGGCGCTTATCCCGGGACTCTGGCCTCCAAGCCGCTGATGCTCGTCCTCGCCCGCTCGGACCTCTCGGGCCTGGAGCTTGCGCTCTCCAACGGCGGCGTCATCTCGGGGCGGCTCGCGCCCGCGGGGCAGGGGTTCCCCCGGGTGAAGATCCGCGCCGTGGCCGATCCTTGGGTGCAAGGAGGATATTTCCCCGCCCGGCAAGAGGACTGCGGGGAGGCGTCCTGTCCCGCCAACCTCGATGCCGAGGGCGGCTTCCTCATCCCGGCCGTCCTGCCCGGCGCTTATGCCGTCGAGATAGAGCCTCTCTCCCTCTCCGGGAAGGGTGAGCCGCCCCTGGTCCCGCTCTCGAGAGGAGGGGTCTTCGTGTCGGAGGGAAAGCTCACCGACTTGGGCGTCCTCCGGCTCGGTTCGGCCGTGGCCCTGACGGGACGCGTGCGCGACGCGCTCAGCGGAGCTCCGCTCGCCAACATCCCCCTATCGGCCCGGCCCTCGGCCCAGGGCCCGGGGCAGTCCTCCGGCCGCCTCCCCCTTCCCTCGGCCAGGACCGATTCCGGGGGGGGCTACACCCTCCTTCTCGATCCGGCCGTCCGCTTCTACGACGTCGCGGCCGCCCAGAGGCCGGAAGGCCGGCCCGGCGCCGCGCTCGCTCCGTACGCAAGGTCCCTGGCCGCCCCGGTCGACCTGCGGAGCACCGCGACGCTGGATTTCTCCCTGCTGAGCGCGCCCTTCTCCCTCTCCGGCCGGGCGCTGGCTCCCGGCGAGGAGGCGCTGAAGTCCTCCTATCGGGAAGGGGACCCGGAGCCCGGAGCCCTGGTCTTCGTGCAAAAGCAGGGGGACATCCCGGACAAGACCCCGTTGGGGGACGTCGTCGAGCTCACCGACCCCCAAGGACGCTTCACGGTCTCCGGGCTTCCCGCCGGGAACTACCGGGTCTTGGTCGGCGCGCTGGGCTTAGGGACCATCAGCCGGGCCGTGAGGATCACCACGGCCTCCGTGGACCTCGGATCCCTCTTGCTCGGCTGGGGAGGGAGCGTGAGCGGCTCCCTCTTGAAGGCGGACGGGTCGGCGCCGGGGGAGGACGAGGTCGAATCGATACTCGCGGCCACGCCGGAGCTCGACGAGGTGCTCCTGGGGACTCTCCTCACCGACTCCGTCACCCGGTCGGTGAGCGGCTATCGGATCGGGGGATTTAGGCCGGGGGTGAGATACCGCATCCTCCTTTTGGGCCGCGACGGCAGGCCCAAACTGCCGGCGGACCAAAGCTTCGTGGTGATGACGAGCAGCCTCCAGGCCCGAAGCCTGGACCTTGTCCTCCGCTCGCCCAAGCCCTTCGCCCTGGCCAAGTCCCGGCGCAGCGGGTCGGATTTTCTCATTTCCGTCCGCTTCAGCGAGGCCCTGCGGGCCCTGGCCGCCGCCGACGAGGACCTGGGCGCGATCCTATCCACCGCGTCCGGCCGCGGGTCCCTCGGGTCCCGCGAGCTCTCGGCCGACAGGATGAGCCTGGACGCGGTGTATTCCCCGGGCGCCGGAGAGACGAATTTCTCCCTGAGGCTGGCGGCGCGGACGGCGTCCAAGGACCCGGATTCCACGGACGCGCGGGACCCGGAGTTCCTCCTGCTCTCCACCTTCACCTTCTACGCGGGGCTCGACGGCTATCATCGGGCGAGCGTGGCCAACCTCAGCGGCGGCGCCGTGGCGATGGAGGACGACGCCGGACGCGTGACCTTCCCCAAGGGGGCCTTCTTCGTCGACGCCTCCTCCTCGGTCGAGGTCACCCTGCGCAGGGCCGAGGAGAACCTTTCGGCTTCCGGGTCCCGCGCGGCGGCCATGGGGCCGCCGTCCCCGGAGCGCGGCCGCGCTCCTTTCGCGCAGGGGGCCTTGCGCTATCCGGCTTCCGCCTACCCCGACGACATACTTCGCGCCCTCGCGGCCAAGCCGCCCGAGGTCAGCCCCTTGAGCGCCTTCTATGACGTCCTCCTCTCCTCCGGCGTGCGCACGGCCCTGGCCAAGCCGGTCCAGCTCACTCTCCATTACTCGACCGCCGCCGACCCCTCCAAACTCAACCTCTACTGGTACAACGAGGCGGCCAACGCGTACGTGCTCCAACAGGACGTGGGCGGGGCCCCGCCGGTCAAGGACGCCTCCAACCGCACTTTCACCGTCAACGTGGACCACTTCTCCACCTTCGTCCTCTTTGAGACCGGGGTCGCCGTCATCTCCGGCAACGCCTTCGCGGGCTCCCAGCTCGAGGCGTTCAACTTCCCCAACCCCTTCGACCTGGGCGTGAAGGCCGTGACGCCCATCCACGGGAACCCCGGCGACCTCGCCTTCCAGAGCGTGCGCGGCACCATGATCCGGGTGGCGGTGCCGCCGGGGACGCGGGGAGCCGGGAGGCTGCACATATTCAACGTGGCCGGGGAGAGGGTCCGGACCATGGAGCTTGGGGAACTCAGCGGAGGGCAGTTCTATTACCAGGGATGGGACGGGCGCAACGACGCGGGCCGCGACTCGGCCAGCGGAGTCTACATCGGACAGGTGAAGGTGGGGGGGAACTCCGCCTTCTTTAAGATGGCCCTCATCAAATGAATATCGAAGAATTCGCATATCCTCGTCAAAATCGCTTTGCGATTTTTACAAGGATATGCTCTTTGGGGTTAACGGCAGCGCTCATGGCGCTATGGACGGAACAGACCCATGCTTTCGGCTGGAGCGACAAGGGGACCTCCGGGGCGCAATTCCTCAAGATCGCCCCGGGCGCCAGGATCCCGGCCATGGGCGAAGCCGCGGCGGCGGATTGCTCGGACGCCTACGCCCTCTACTACAACCCCGCGGCCCTGGGCCGGATCAAGCGGCCGGAGGCCGCGCTCGCGCACAACTCCTATTTCCAGGGCATCCGGCATGATTTCGGGGCGGTCGCGGTCCCGATGCTCGCCTGGACGAACTCTCCCCGGCCGGGCAACGCGATCGGGACTCTGGGCTTCTCCGTCACCAGCCTCTCGGTCGGGGGCATCGAGCGCAGGGGCATGGTGGAGACCGACGCTCCCTCGGACACCTTCGGGGCCTCTGATTTCGCCTACACGGCCGGCTACGGCTACGCGCTCTCGCAGGCGCTGGCCCTGGGCGGGTCGCTCAAGGCGATCGAGCAGACCCTGGACTCCGCCCGCGCCTCCGCCTTCGCCGCGGACGGCGGCCTGCTCTACGGCGCCGGGGAGTTCGCCGTCGGCGGGGGATTTCGGAACATGGGGGGAGGCGTGAGCTTGGGAAGCTCCCCCGACCCCCTGCCCTTCCTCATGTACGCGGGGGCGGCGTACCGCCAGAAGGGTCCCTTGCACCTGGCCGTCGACATACGCGTGCCGCGCGACCACCGGGTCATGCTGTCCCTTGGGGGGGAATACCGGCGGCCCGTCGCTCAGGGCATGTCCGCGGCGCTCAGGGCGGGCTATAACAGCGCGAACACCGACCCGGATGGGCTGACCGGGGTCGTGGCGGGGGCCGGCTTGGGATATGGGAACATGGAGTTCGACTTCGCCTGGATCCCCTTCGGCGATCTGGGCAACACCTTCCGCTATTCTCTCCAGGTGAAGTTCCAGTAGGACAAAAAGGCCCCGGATCGGCGGGGCCTTTTAGATCGGTTCCTTGGCCGGGGATATCAGCGCTTGGTCGTCTCCCACATGCGGTCCGCGGGCTTCTGCGGCATGGCGTTGAGCTGGGTGGCGGCCTGCTTCTCGGAGTCCACCTTCCCCTTGGCTCCCTCGCCGCCCTTCTCTGCGCACTTCTTGGGCCATTGGCAGATCTCGAATCGGGTCCCGGAGGTCTTGAGCGAGGACTCAGGGAGCAGGACCGAGCGGCCTTGGGCCGCGAGGGAGGCCTCTCCCTGGAGTCCGGCGCCCTGATAGACGATCCTCTCGATGCCGTTCTCCCGGATCCTCATGGCTGAGACGATGCCGCTCTCCCCGCGCAGGCGCCCTTCCAAGATCTTCGCCTCCAGAGGATCGGAGCGATCCGCGGGGGCGGTTTCCTCCTTCTCGGGTTTTGGGGCGGGCTTGGGCTCTCCGGCCGGCGGCTGAATGGGCGCCGAGCCTCTGGCGCCGCAGGGATTGGGCCAGATGCAGGTCTGGAACCGCGTTCCCGGCCTGTCCTGGGCCGCGGCCGCCGCGGCGGCGCTCAGGAGCAGAGTCGAAGTCAGGAGTCGGATTTTCATCTTCACCTAAAGGATAGCTCCCTCACCCGCGCCCGGACAGCGGCCAAAGGCCTAGGGTGGAGCATGCTTGGGGCCCAGTCCACGGTGGGACCGGAGACCTACGATGGGAGGTTATCGCTCGGTGGGATGCGTCAGGACGACTTGCTTGGTGCCGAAAGCGCCCTGGCGCTCTTCGACGCGGATGGGCTTGCGGTTCTTGGCGGAGCCGTCGTAGGCGTTCATCTCCGCGGCGGCGCCGTCATCGAGGCTGTCGCCCGAGGCCTCGGTCATGACGAGCGCCTCCTCGCCGGAGCGCTGGAGTCCCACGGCTTGCAGGAGCGCGGTGAGGAAGCCGGCGCGGGTCGCCATGGCGGATTCGGCCTCCTCGCGGACCTGCCAGACCCTCTTGCCGGAGGGGCCGGGATCGTTGGGGTCATAGACCGACTCGCGCAGGGCGAGCAGGCTCTTGCGGTAGGCGTCCTTCTCCTCCTGGGTCATCTGGTTGTAGCTCTTCTCGCGGGGCTTGAGGGGGGAGTCGCCGCCGCCGTCGAAGGACTGGGCTCCGACCCCGCCTCCTCCTTCCACGTCGTAATCCGCGTTGCGGACCGGGCCGTCGTCATCCCGAGGCGTGGAGTTGATTCCGAAGCCTCTTTCATCGTTCCCTTTATTCAGAATCTTGTCCAACTCCTCGTCGGAATTCTTGATCCCCGGGTCCAAATCATCCAAGGCTCCGGGCGGCGCCTCTACGCAGAAAGCCGGATCGCAACTCTCCGCCTTCGGGCCGTTCTTGGCGATCTCCTGGGGCGAGCAAGGGACTCCGCCCGGGCCGGGGCAGGCGCTGCCGGCGTTGTCCGGGGCCTTGGGACCGAAGCACACCCCCGCGTCCACGCAGTCGTTGTAGCTCTTGAAATCCTCGGCGGTCTTTCCCAGCGGTCCGCCCGCCGCCGCGTTGGCGGCGTTGATCGCCCCGGCATCCATGGGCTTCCCCGCGTCCGGTCCGGCCTTGGGGTCGGCTCCGGCCTTGCCGGCGATGCCGTCGAGCACGGATTTGTCGTACTTCTCCATCATCTTCGGGTCCGCGGGCACGCAGAGTTGGGCGCTGTCCGAACAGAAGCCCTCGCGCCCGGGGGTGGGGGACCAGTCGTTGTATTTTCCCATCAAAGCCGCGGTCTTGACGTCCACCCCGACGCCGGTCCAGCCTTCGGCGCCCTGCGGTCCCATCGGCTTGAATAGGGGATTGTTCTTATCCATCAAGGAAGGGGCGCCCCCGTTGGGGTTGGAAAGTTTGTTCAGGTTGAGTTTCGGGGCTTCCAGGGTCAGGCTCGTGTCCTTTTTCCAGTTCTCCTGCACCGCGCTGTCCACGGTGCCCTTGTTCCAGAGGCCTCCGACATCCTTCTGCCCTTCCTCATAGTTCTTCTTCTTGAAGCCGAAGGGGTCGGGACCGAGGAGGTCGGTGTTGGAGGAGCTTGAGTCCTTTTCCTTGGATTCGTCCTGGGCGGAAGCGGGAACGGAGAGGAGCCCCAGCAGGGCCGGGAGCGCTAGCCATAGGAGGGGATTATTTCGGTTTCTCATGGCTGAGTTCCATCATTAGTATACAACGCGGGCCATGACGGCGCAAGGCCCAAGGGCCCATGCCGTCAATGGGTCCAAGGACCTACATTCTTGAGGGGGCTCCGACGAGGAACCCCTGGGCGAGCGCCAAGTCGTCGGTCCATATCCCGGACACGCCCTGGGCCAGGAAATAGGCGATGTCAAGGGGGGTGTTGGCGATCCCGCCGCTCACGGGGACCCCGTCCTTGATGAGTCTCGCGATCTCGCCTCGGACGTCATGGAGGGCGCAGGCGGCGCGATATCCCAGGCGCGTCCATGGGCCGTCCCAGCCCACGCAGAGCGAGGCGGCGCCGATGTCCGCGCTCGCGCGCAGGCGCCAGGGGAGTCCGGGCATCACCGCGATGCGGACCTCCGGATCGAGGGCGCGCGCGTGGAGCAGGAGCTTTCTCTTGCCGTAGAAATCCAGGAGGAAGGTCCTGTCCTTGATCTCGGCCGGCAGGCGGCGGACCACGGCCTCCACCAGGTCCAGGCGGTCCTCGTGAAGGTCCAGGAAGAGCTCGGCCTTCCAGGCGGACATGAGGTCGAAGGCCTCGTCGAGATGCGGGATGCGCTGGCCGCCGCTCAGGCGCAGGGAGCGGAGCTCGCTCCAGCGCAGGCTCCGGATCGGGGCCGCGCGGCCCAGCAGACGGGAGCCGTCCGCGTCATGGAAGAGGATGGGCTCGCCGTCCGCGCTCAAGCGCACGTCGCATTCGATCCCATCCACCCCTTCCCGGCGGGCGCGATGGAAGGCCTCCAGGGTGTTCTCCGGCGAGGTCCGCTTGGCCCCGCGATGGGCGTAGACGCCGATGCCGTTTATAGGCACAGTTTGCCGGGGTTGAGTATCCCGTTGGGGTCCGCGGCGGCCTTGGCTTGGCGCAGGTCCGCGTGCCAGGCCGCGTCCACCGAGGTCCTGATCCAGGGAAGCTTGGCCAGGCCCACGCCGTGGTGGTGGTTGGTCCTGCCGCCGAGGCGCACGCAGGCGTCGAGCCCGGCTCGCCAGGCGCATTCATGAAGGCCCCGGGTCTCGGGCGCGGTGCTCCCGGCGCCGGCGAAGGTGACGTAGAGGCAGGCTCCCTGTTCGCTGAAATGCGAGAAATGCGTGAGCACCAGGGCGAAGGGGGACATGGCTTCCCGCAGGCCGCTCTCCAACGCCGCGAGCGCGTCCCACCGCCCCCACACGTCCAAGGTGTCGGCGAAACAGCCGCTCTCGAAGGTGCGCGTGAGCTTGTCCCGGTCCCACTGGTAGCGCCTCTCCCACCAGCGCCCGGCCGGCGCGGCGGAGGCGGCGGAGGGCTTGGCGCCCAGCCGGGAGACGATCATCTGTGCCGAGCCCTCCGGGACGTCCTCATAGACCAGCAGCAGCAGC
The DNA here is from genome assembly GCA_964455765.1 of uncultured Elusimicrobia bacterium. GTDB lineage: Bacteria > Elusimicrobiota > Elusimicrobia > UBA1565 > UBA1565 > CAYHRV01. Next base: position 1,916 of record CAYWAR010000024.1, on the reverse strand, counting down.
CAGGATTTCGCCAGGAGCCCTCCCAGGGAGCCGAGCCAGCGGAAGCCCTTGAGCGCGGTGGAGCGGAGCAGGTCCCCCACGGCGCCGGAACCGCCCCCGCCCCTCAGGCCGGAGGCCCAGGCGTCGGTGGGGCTGTAGAGGCGCATCACCGAGGGGACGGCGAGCTGGGAGAGGGCTTCGCGCGCGCAGGCGAGCCCCTCGCCCGCGTCGGCGAAGTCCAAGCCGAGGCCGTCCCTTCCCTTGGGCAAGGGGCGCACGCGGAGCGTGACCTCCGTGAGCGCGGCGAGCGTGCCCTCGGCTCCCAGGTGGGCGGCGGGGCTCTCGACGCGAAGGTCTCCGCCGGGATACACGGCCCGGACCGCGAGCGCCTGTTCCTCGATGCCCCCATAACGCGTGGAGAGCTGGCCGAAGGCCCGCGTGGCGATCCAGCCGCCGACCGAGGAGACCGCCAGGGAGGCCGGAAAATTCATGAGCGAGAAGCCCGCGGCGTTGAGGCGGCTCTCCAACTCGCCTCCGAGCATGCCGGCCCCCGCGCGGACGAAGGTTCCCTGGGCGTCGGAGCCGAGTTGGAAGCCGGATGTCAGCCGGGATGTGTCGAGCACCACGCAGTTGAGCAGGGAAGCGGCGGCCCCCAGGACTCCGGACCCTCCTCCGCGCGCGACGAGGATGACTCCGTTCTGATGCGCGTACTCCAGCAGACGCACGACCTGCTCCTCCCGCTCGGGCAGGGCGACGGCCGCGGGCATGCGGTTGTCGAGGTCCGCTTCCGACCACCAATGGGACTGGGGCCAGCTGTCGCGCACCCTGGCCCGGCGCTCCCGCGCGCCGTCGAGCACCCCGGCCGGACCCAGAAGGTCGCGCAGGTCGGAGGCGATGCTCCTCATCGCTCCCTCCCGTAATTGCGCTTGAACTCGTCGAGCCCCCCCGTCCGGGGAGCGCCGCGCGCGCGGTGGCGCAGCCAGAAGAAGGCCATGAGCAGGAGGGAGAGCCCGAAGGAGAGCAGGCGGTTGTGGGTGGCCAGCGCCCGGGTGAGCGTCCCCAGGTCCTCGGGGATCTCCTCCGGGGCCGGCGGGCGCTCGAGCTTGAGCATCACCGAACGGAGCGTCTCCTCCGCCATGGGCCGGTAGGTAGTGAGCTTCCCTCCGGTGACGGTGAGGAAGTTGGCCGCTCCCTCGCGCGCGTGGTCGAAGACCTTGTAATCGCGGGAGAGAAGGCCCGGCATCAGGGAGCGCACGATGGGCCGCAGGCCGGCGACGGTGCGGGGGGAGCCCTGGGACTTGAGCCCGGGCAGGCGGCGCAGGAGGGCGGCGCGCAGGGCCTCTCCCTCCGGGACGGTGCCCCGGGCATCGTCCGGGGAGCCGGAATAGGGGTCGTCGGTGGGGCCGGCCCAGCTCTCGCCTTCCCGGGGATAGAGGCCGATGTGGCGGCCGGAGGCGTCGGGGAGGATGAGGGCATGGCGCAGGGGGGCGCCGGGAACGATGAGGTGGACCCCCTTGCGCAGGATGAGGCGGACGCCGCGGCAGCCGGCCAGCCGGGCCGTCCGCTCGGCCCAAGGCCCGGTGGCGTTGACCACGACGCGGGGCCGCACGCTTTGGGGCGAGCCTTCGGCGTCGATGTAGCGCGCCTCGACGACGCGTCCCCCGCCGGTCTGGAGTTCCACCACCTTCGCCCCGCTCTTCCAGGCTCCCCCGAACACGGTCCCTTCATCGAGCAGGCGGCGCGTGAAGGCCCGGGCGTCGACGGCCCACTCATCGAAGGTGAGCGCGCCCTGGAGGCCCTCCGGGGAGAGGGCCGGTTCGAGGGAGAGCGTCTCCTGCCGGTCCAGGCGCACATGACGGCGGCTCCCCTTCAGAGGCGCCAGTAGGTCGTAGTACTCGAGGAGGGCCTCGACCCTGTCCATCCCATGGGGGTCTCCC